>JAITLF010000008.1 GCA_031278025.1 Treponema sp. | reverse complement strand
GCCTTCCATTCCCCAGCCGCATACTCAGGGCCGCCGGCGTCAGACGCCCGCTTCCGGGCTTCTTCCGCCTGTTTCTTAGCCGCCGCTAAAGCATCCTGGGCCGCCGCCCGCTCTTGCCGGGCTTTGGCCTGGGCCAAGCTGAGGTTGTACACATCCTCATACGCCGCCTTCGCTTGTCCATAACGGGCGATGGATTCCTGTATATTTTCCAGGGCATCGGTTTCTTCCTGTTCTCCAGCCCCGGTATACAGGGCCTCCGCCGCTTCCCATTCCTCAGCCGCATACTCAGGGCCGCCGGCATCGGACGCCCGCTTCCGGGCTTCTTCCGCCTGTTCCTTAGCCGCCGCCAAATCATCCAGGGCTGCCGCCCGCTCTTGCCGCATCTGCTCTTCCAGGATTTTGGCCTGTTGAGCCTGACTAAGGTTATACACATCCTCGTACGCCGCCTTCGCTTGTTCATAGCGGACGATAGATTCCCGTGCGTCTTCCAGGGTATCGATCTTTTCCTGTTCTCCAGCCCCGGTATACAGGGCCTCCGCCGCTTCCCATTCCTCAGCCGCATACTCAGGGCCGCCGGCGTCGGACGCCCGCTTCCGGGCTTCTTCCGCCTGTTCCTTAGCCGCCGCCAAAGCATCCAGAGCCGCCTGATCCGGCGGGCCAAGGTTAGGATCCTGGACGGGCGCCGAAGCCGCTTCCCCTGGTGGAGGGGGGCTTTCAGCGGATGCCGGAGGTTCCTCCATCGGCGACGGGGAACTCCCACAGGAGACTCCCCCCATCAAAATCAACAACCCGCATAATTTGACCAAAACAAACAATTTTTTCATAGGCCGTCCTCCACAACATCTCTATATATCATATTCCTAATATCACATTTCTATACACCGAAAATCCATATCTTTCTTGAAATTACAAAAAAACATATCTATATTCTCTATTACACCCTAATTAAAGACTGTTTCAAAACCGCCGTCAATAAGTTAAAGAAGGGAAAGCTGCGGCAAGATTCGCCCCCTTAGGGGGGGTGAATTGACGGAGAGATTTTACGGGGGGGGGTTTTTATCGTGGAGGTTTTTTATGCCGGACATTACTTTTGATATCTTAAAACATTACGGCGTCATCGCCGAAGACAGGAACGGCTGGAAAATGGAGCTGAACCTGGTCTCCTGGAACGGACGAACTCCTAAATTCGACCTGCGGGACTGGGCGCCGGATCATGAAAAAATGGGTAAAGGCGTTACCTTTACCCGGGAAGAAGCGGGGACCCTGGCGAAACTCCTGAAAACCGCCCTTACTTAATTACATAAAGATCAGCCGGCTAGATAGGTAGAATTAGATAATACTGAGGAGCCGGCAGCTAAACCCGCGGGAGAGCGTCAATCTCCCAGGATCCTTGATGTACCGTACCGTATAGAGGCTATCGCCCTTTGCGCCATCTTATCACAGCGTTCGTTGTAACGGTTGCCGAAGTGTCCTTTAACCCACTTCCATTGAATGGAATACCGGTGCGTTATCATGTCCAGACGCTGCCAAAGGTCCTTGTTTTTGACCGGGGTTCTATCGCTGGTTCGCCATCCGTTTCGCTTCCAGGAGACAATCCACTCGGTCATGCCCTTTTGAACATACTGTGAATCGGTGTAAACAGTTACCTCATTTGAGGCCAGGTTCAGTTTGGCGAACATCTCCAGGGCGTTGAGCGCCGCCATCAGTTCCATCCGGTTGTTCGTGGTGCTCGGTTCAGCGCCCCACTTCTCCACAAGGATTTCCGCGTCCGTATCCCGCTCCCGCTCCCTAAGGATCAGATACGCCCAACCTCCGGGTCCTGGATTTCCCGCACAACCGCCGTCGGTATAAATATGTATATCCATCGCCGTTCCTGCCTTTTCATCCGGTATCCCGCTAACAGCGGATAACAGACTTCCCTATCCCCGATAGGGTGGAGGCGAAAAAGGCATCCGCAAAGGCGTCGAAGTCCAAGAGATACTGGCCGGCCCGCAGTTCTTCGCAGGAACCGAAGGGTTTCGTAAAATCCCAGGCTACGGCAAACGGCTGTGCCCTAAGCGCGTCTGTGGACGCTATGGCATAAGGATCTATCAGAAGAGATTCTCTGAGGGGAGCGCCCGCCCGCAACGCATACTGTTTTGAACAACCAAGCACACCCATCCGCAACTTTTCCATAAAACCGCCTCTTGAAAAATAAAATTTTCCCTGCTCTATCACCAACTCATTATACCAACGCACCAATGAAAACCAGGGGATTCATAAGCAGATACTACATCGCTAAAAAAAGCAATACTCTTAGGGTATGTATGAAAAAACCGATGGTTACATTCGATTTTTCCGGCGCGTTAACAAGGACTGCCGCCCTTTGTTAACGCGCCGGGAACAAGAAAAGTTCTCGAATCACGCTATGACCGAATACTTACATCTGAACAATTTTTTTATTGACTTTTTTTAATTCCTCTGAGTATTTTATAGGTGTTCCCTATTTTCAAAATTGAAAGGGAACTAATCCATTTCATACTAAACCGGTGCGTTCGCGGACAGGAGCGGGTCCTGATTTTTCCCGAAAACCCGGTAATAAAGAGGAGAAAAAGAATTATGGCGAAACAGTTATTGTTCAACGAAGACGCCCGGCGCAGATTACTTTCCGGGGTTGAGCAGATCTCCAAGGCGGTAAAGGTTACCCTTGGCCCCAAGGGGCGGAATGTCCTTTTGGACAAAAAATTCGGCGCCCCTACCGTAACGAAAGACGGCGTTTCTGTCGCAAAAGAAGTGGAACTGGAAGACCCGTACGAAAACATGGGCGCCCAGCTTCTGAAAGAAGTGGCGACCAAGACCAACGATGTGGCCGGTGACGGCACCACCACCGCTACGGTCCTGGCGTATTCCCTGGTCAAAGAAGGACTCAAGTCCGTAGCCGCCGGGATGACCCCCATAGAACTGAAGCGGGGCATCGACAAAGCGGTAGAAATCGCCGTGGAAGAAATCAGGAAAAACGCCAAGGAAATCAAAGACAAAGAGGAAATCTCCCATGTCGCTTCGGTTTCCGCCAACAACGACAGCGAGATTGGAAATACCATAGCCGACGCCATGGAAAAAGTCGGCAAAGACGGAGTTATCACGGTAGAAGAGTCCAAAACCATGGATACTTCCATTGAATTTGTGGAAGGCATGCAGTTTGACCGGGGCTATATCTCCGCCTACTTTGTTACCGACCGGGATACCATGTCCACCGTTTACGAAGACGTGTACATCCTCATCCATGACAAGAAGATCTCTTCCATGAAAGACCTCCTTCCCGTGCTGGAGAAGGTCGCCCAGAGCAGCAAGCCCCTCCTTATCATTGCTGAAGACGTGGACGGCGAAGCCCTCTCCACCCTGGTTCTGAACAGCCTGCGGGGTACCCTGCGCACGGTGGCGGTTAAGGCCCCCGGCTTTGGGGATCGCCGCAAGGCCATGCTGGAAGACATCGCCATCCTTACCGGCGGCGAAGTTATCACCGAAGAACTGGGCATCAAACTTGAGAACACCGACATTTCCCAGCTCGGCAAGGCCAAGACCGTCAAGATCGACAAGGACAACACCACCATCATCAACGGCGCGGGCAAGCCCAACGAAATCAAGGACCGCATTGCCCAGATCAAGGCGCAGATCGAGGACACCACCTCCGACTATGACCGGGAGAAGCTCCAGGAACGGCTGGCTAAACTGGCCGGCGGCGTGGCGGTGATCAACGTAGGGGCCGCTACGGAAGTAGAATTGAAAGAGAAGAAGCACCGGGTCGAAGACGCCCTGTCCGCAACACGGGCCGCCATTGAGGAAGGCATCGTAAGCGGCGGCGAGGTTGCCCTTATCCAGGCTGCTATTGCCCTGGACAAGGCCGACCTTGCCGGCTACACCGATGACGAGAAGCAGGGCTTCAAGATCGTCAAGCGCGCCCTGGAGGAACCCATACGCCAGATCGCCGAGAACGCCGGACTGGACGGCGCGGTCATTGCCGACCGGGCCAAGGGAGAGAAGAAGGGCGTGGGCTTCGACGCCGCCAAGCTGGAATGGGTTGACATGGTCAAGGCCGGTATCATAGACCCCGCCAAAGTTACCCGGTCCGCTTTGCAGAACGCCGCTTCCATCGCCAGCCTCCTCCTTACCACCGAATGCGCCATCACGGACATTCCGGAGAAGAAGGACGCTCCCGCCGCCATGCCCGGCGCCGGCGGAATGGGGGGCATGGACTACTAACAAAACCGAACCGGTCGCGGCATAAACCGCGCCGGTTTGCGGCTGTCGTGCAGACAGCCTGCAGGGACCGCCCGCAAGGGCGGTTTTTTTATTTGTACCGGCGTACCGGCAGGCGCCGGCAAAAACGCGGCGCGGGAAAAAACGGAATTATCCAGGGCGGGCCCGTTAACAATTTCCGGGAGCGGTAACCGTTTTCCAGCCGGCTGGAAAAGCCGTACAGCCGCCTGTAAAAGTTTTATAACCGGTTGAAAAAGTTTTATAACCGGCTGTAAAAGTTTTACCGCCGCCTGTAAAAGTTTTTTAACCGGTTAAAAAAGTTTTATAACCGGTTATAACAGGTTTACCGCCCCCTGTAAGGCCCTGCAGCCGGTTGGAAAACCGTTATAACCGGTTGGAAAAGTTTTAGCGCCACCTGTAAAAGTTTTACCGCCACCTGTAAAAGTTTTTTAACCGGTTAAAAAAGTTTTATAACCGGCTGGAAACATCGTACAGCCGGCTGGAAACGTTCCGGACCGGGGCTGCTACGGGCGGCGGCTCCGGGGGGAACGATATATGCGCCCGCCCCGGAATTGTCCATTGCCATAATCCCCAAAAAAAGCCACACTATAACCATGGGATGGTGGAATTCGATCCGGCAAGCGGCCAAAACGGGTCTCCAGGCGGCGGGAAAGGCGGCAGGGAAAACAAAGGAGCTTCCCCGGACGCGGCACAAGACTGCCCTGGTATACTGCGCCTGCATAGCCCTCCTCAGCCTCTGCGCGGCGGTGATTGTGTTGACTACCCGGAGGAATGCCGAGGCGGAGCGCGCGCCGGAGCCGAGCGCGGCGTTCAGTCCCCGGCCTATCCCGCCTGAAGACTTCTTTTTACCTGACGAGCCGGATTTTCTTCCCGAAACGCTTCCGGAACGGGAACGGCGGGAATCCTGGACCGCGGAAGACGCCCGGCCCTTCTGGAGGGACCCTTTGGTGGACGGAACCTTCGACTATACGGAGCTGATGAGTACGGTGATCGATGATTTGATGGAGCGGGCGCCATGAAGCGCCTGGGTCTATGGGTGCTTTGCCTTCTCTTTTTCTCCTGCAAGACGGTTCCTGCCATTGAGCCGGGGACGGAACCGGGCGGCCCGGCGGCGGCGCCGTTGGAAACGCCGCGGGAGCCGTTGGTAACGCCGCGGGACGCCGGGGAAGAAGAGGTTCCGTCGGTGAACTGGATCGATGAAGCGCCGGCGGAGCGGGAGGGGCTTTCCGGGGCGGAAGCGGAAGCCGCGGCTTTATCCAGCGCTTTATCCGCGGATTCAGATGCCGCTTCAATGAAAGACCTTCCTGCGGCAGAAGAAACGCCCGAAATCATGTTGCCCCTGCCGGTTCCGGCGGGACTTTCTCTGGCGGCGCCGGATGAAGCCCTCCCTGAGCCGGTTTTTCCGGACCCGGAGGAAGCGCCCGAAACGGTGGCGGCGCCGGTTCCCGCGCCCCGTCCCCCGGATTCCGAAGCGGTGGTATTGGACCCCCCGCCTGAGCCGGTGAGTCCCCCGGCCCAGCCCCCTTCCCCGCCGCCGGCGTCCGCGCCTGCGGCTGAAGCGGCCCAGGCCCGTCCCGCCGCGCCGGTGAATCCCCCGGCCCAGCCCCCTTCCCCGCCGCCGGCGTCCGCGCCTGCGGCTGAAACGGCCCAGGCCCGTCCCGCCGCGCCGGTGAATCCCCCGGTCCAAACCCCTCCCGCCGCGCCGCCGCGTCCGGTTCCCCAGCCGGAATCAGCCGCGCGGCCCCGTGGGGCGGAGCCGTCATCCGGCATACGGCGGGAACCGCTCCCCGTGCCTGCGGCCCCGGTCTCCAATCTTCCTGTCCGGCAGCCGCCCGCTCCTCCGGCGCCTGCCCCTTCAGCGGCGGAGGTTGAGTATTCCCGGACTGTCCGGGCCGCGGTGGGCCAGACGATAGAGATTCCCTTTCAGGGGGCCGGCTGGGTGTACCTGGGGGAACTCCGTTCCCGCACAGGGGTCGCCTACAATTCCCGGCGTTCCGAGTCCGAGGGGCAGACCTTCATCTTTCGGGCGGAGGAGCCGGGGACTTTCGGGCTTAGATTTTACCGGCAGGATTATATCAGGGATTATGCGGTGAACGATTATGTTCAGGTGGTGGTCGACGAAACGCCCGTGCGGGAACCCTTCGCGCCTTCCAGGGAGCCCGTCCGGGTAATCGGTGCGCCCGCTCTGCTTCCCGGCGAAGCGCCTGCCGCCGCCGCCGGTATCACGGCCCGCGGGGGGGACGGCCCGGCAGCGGAGGCTTCCGCCGCGGCGGATACCGCCGCTCCGGACGCGGGGCCTGCGGCCTTGCCGGCGGCCTTGCCCGCGGCCTTGCCGGACGCGGGGCCGGCGGCCCTGGCCGTTCCCGCTGAGGATGGCGGTTCGCCGTCAGCAGAGGACATGCAGCCGGAGGATTACTTCCGCAAGGCGCGGGAGGCCTTTGAAGGGGGGCAAACACAGCCGGCGCTGGGGATTCTGGACCAGTTTCGGGAGCGGTATCCCCTGGGCAGCGATGAAGCATGGTGGCTTTACGGCCAGTTCCTGGAAGCCGCCGGCCCCAGCCGCAACATACGCCTGGCCCTGGATTACTACCGCCGTTTGGTACGGGGCTACCCCCAAAGCCCCCGGTACAACGACGCCCGCGGGCGCATCGCCTACCTGGAAAAATTCTACTTCAATATCCGGTAAGGAACCGGCATCAGGCGGGGGTGCCGCAACCCGCGCCCGGCGTTCAGCGCCCGGTATTCCCGGCCAGCCCCGGAGGGGGCCTGTGGGGATGGGGGGATTGGTATGTGCGCAATGCCGGGCGGAAAAAGAAGGCCCCGCCGGGGTTGACGGAAAACCCGGCGGGGCCAAAAAAATGAGGACCTTACAAACGCGGGGAAATCAGAACGTGGGAGCGGCAGACAGGGGCAGGAGGTTTACCGCGGCGCCGCCGCCCGGTGGGGGAATGCTTAGGCTAACGTTATTGCCAACCACATTTTTAGTGTATTGGACAATAGCGCCGCTGTTCCATGATATATACGTTAAGCCCGCATCCACCGAGAGGCGGTAGTTTGGGGCCGCCGCATCAGCCCCGCGGGCCCACAAGACTGGCCTGGTAACATTATCCCCGATGAGAAGGATCGTGTACCGGGCATGATTGCTTGCTAAGTCGCTTATCCAAATACCGCGTGTGCCGCTGCCGCTCGTACCCGCCGCCCGCTTAAAAGTTACATTTGCCGCCGGGGCAGCGCCGGCAGCGGGAATATAGTCGGCTAAAACAATGGTACCGGATGCCGCCCCGCTGACATCCACTCTATATGATTCGGCAGCTGCTCCTGCTCCTGCTGCAACGAAAGTAATAATGAAGTCATTTCCTGACGTGCTATGGCTGCCGCGTGTTAAGTTTGCAGCATAATAGGCAAGTTTGGCGTTTTCGGCGACGGTGGAGGCAGTCTCGGTAAATACGAGTACGGTATTGATAGCTGCCACATTCAGATCATTTGCCCATGTCCCCAGCAGAGGATTGCTGCTGACGCCGCCGCCGTCGCCGTCCCCGGCGTTGTCGCCGCCGCCGGCGCCGTCCCCGCATCCGGTAAATACCAATGCGCATATCATCAACATGCCGATGATTCCCACTAAAAACAAGCTTTTTTTCATTACTCCATCTCCTGTTGTGGAAGAAATAAGGTTAACCTAACGGCTAATCCCTTATGATAATACCACAAGGCGCCGAACAGTGTCAATATCATAATTTTATGAATTATGATATTACCCTATATTCTGGAATGTGATCGAATCTTTGGACTTGCGTACTATACTGTCTCAAAATATCAAAAACGCACGGGGGGCCTTGCATATTACTCAGGCAAAACTGGCGGAATACGCGGATATCTCCCTTTCTTCCGTCATCGACATTGAGCGGTGCCGCACCTGGGTAAGCGACAAAACCCTGCTGAATATCGCGAAGGCCCTGAATATGGAAGCCTATCAGCTGCTTATTCCCGCAAAGCAGCAGCCCGGCGAGCCGGAGGGGGAACTGGACATACAGGAACAGATAACCGCCCTGATCCGCGCCAAAAAGCTGGCCCTGCAAAAAATCACCGGCGACAGCATGGACGACCTGGCGCGGAAAATCCTGCGGCTCTATGCCGAAGGGCGGCGCCGGGCATAGGGGCCGCGCCCGGCGGGGCGGTAACCCGCCGCGGCGCGGGTTCACCGGTTTTCCTGCCCCCTTCACGGGCCTGCGCTTTTTCGTTCGATTTCTTCTATATAATACCTTCCCGTAACGTCCCCGTAACGGCCTGCCGGCAGCCGGTTGATGCCCTTCCGGCGGGGCCGTTCCAAAAAAGCGCGGCGGCGGGATTAGGGCGGACGCCCGGTGAGCGGCGCGGGACGCTCAGGCCGGGCGCGGTGGTTTTGCGGGCGCCCAAAGCCGGAAGCCGCGGGACCGCGGCGCGGAAGGCATAGCTTTACGGGATGAAGGCATAGCTTTACGGGATGATTGAAGAAAACAGCGGCCCCCAGGGACCCGGTTCGCCTTTGGCGTTTTCGTATCTGACACAGAAATAGGCCGTTTTCCCCGAATCCTCCGCGGGAAAATCAAACAGCTCCTTTTGGCGGCGGATAAACCGGGAATGGGGGAGCTCGCTGCCCGCGGCGGGGACCTTCAACAATTCCCGTTTGGCCCCGGCGGCGGCTTCCATGCCCGCGCCGCCGGGGGGCAGCACCCCGTAATAAATGCGGTACCCGTAATCCGCCCGGCGGGGGTCCGGGGGGGAGCCGGAAACGGGGCGCAGGTGCAGTTTCAGAAGGTGAACCCCGGGGCGGGTGATGTCCGCCTCCGCCTGCGCCGTGGGGGACGGGATGGGGGTATGGGCGGTGTCCCTGGGGCGCAGTTCCAGGGAGATATAGTCTTCATCCGTAAGGGGGGGAATCAAAAAATAATGGCTCTTGAACAGGCGCATCCGTACGATCAGGGCCTTGAACGCCGCCCTACATGCGGCGGTAACGACCGCGGTACGGGCGCTTGACTGGGCCTGCTCAAGGAGCGCCGCCGCTTCGTGTACCTGGGCCTGCAAAGCGGCAAGTTCCGCGGCAGGGATATTCCAGGGGTTCTGGGGCATCCGGCCCTGCACCACGTTCAGCCAGTTTTGGGCCATCGCAAGCTGTAATTCCCGCCTGCCGGGGAGCCAATCATGTCCTTGGGGCATACAATCCTCCTTTATTTACCCTGGGTTACGCGTTGGATTCTGCCAAAGTATACCGTTTTGCCGCCCGGCGGGCAATATAATACCCCCCGCGGAAACCGGCTTGCCCCCGGATGCTGCATTTTTGGCGGCGGGGGGGGGGGTGTGGGGGGCGGGGGGGGGGGGGGGGGGGGGGGGGGGGGGG
>JAITLF010000365.1 GCA_031278025.1 Treponema sp. | reverse complement strand
AGCCACTCAATGCGGTCTTTGGCTTCTTGGGAGAGGGTGGCCCCGTCCTTGCCCCGGTCATGGTACTGTGGGGCGAGCCCTGCAAGGCCGAATTGCTGGTAGCGCCGCAGCCAATTTTGGTAGAACACTGCGGTACTGCCGATATGCCCCCAGCGTCCCAGGCGTTCTTTAATGTCCGATACGATTACGTTGTCATTATACAATTCGATAAACTGTTTTGCGGAAAGCCCGGAATCGCTATAGGCATCAATGATTTTTTGTCTATTGAATGCGATTTCCCGCTCGGTTTCGGTACATGCGTTCCAGGCTTTGGGAGGTTTATCTTCTTTTGATCTGCCTTTATAGCCGCCAATGCTTACCTTTACCGGTGCTTTTGGCGGGGGTTTTAACTGGTTTTGAAGGGCTTCAAAAGGCATTTGCAAGCTGGCTGCGTAGGCCGCCTGGATGTCTTCAGGCAGGTCTTTGAGGTGATAGCGCCGCTCTTGGCCCCCGCGAACCGCATAACTCCGGTAGGGCCATCCTTCACGTTGGATATTTGTTGAACCCGTCGAGTGGTTTTTGATATTAATTGGGCTATTTTATCGACGGTCAACCACTTTTCCATTTGCTACTCCTTACCTGATGCTGCGATAATCATCGCCTCGAAGGAGGGGTAACCCAGGGCCTGGTAGAGAGTCTCCTCAATGCGGCGGGAACTGCGCCAACCGCGGATGATTTGAGTAACCGTTGAATCCCGGACACCCAGTTGAGCCGCCAGTTTTCTGTGCGTAATACCCCGAAGCCGGAGCTGATACGTGATCCATAGGCCTTCTTTAGGCTTAATCCTGATGCCCAGCATTTTACGCTTGCTTTTGCTGAGTGTTTGTGCCATACTACATCTGCCTTTGCCTGTTTACAGGCGTACTAGTCGATAAGTCAAATTGTCGTCCTTTTAATGTTTGACTCATCAAGTATTCTTGATATGCCTATATCCAATATATATATATAGACAATACGTCAAGCATGAATTTGATACTTTGTCATTTCTTTGAGGAATTATGGAAACCAAAGAGCGTTTTGCCAATACAAGGGCATCTCTCGGATTAAATAAAAGGTAATTTGCCAATTCTCTTGGAATCGATCCGTCTATATCTGGAAATATAGAATCTGGAAAAAGAGACCCATCGCGCGAAGTAATGCTCAAGTTGGCCTCAATTTACAATGTTAATATCCATTGGCTATTAACCGGTATAGGCAAAATGTTCATACCGGACAATTCCATTGAGACTCCGACTCCTGAGATAATTGAAATTGAAAATAAAAATGGGATTGTCAATATGAATAGAGATGGAGTGATCAAAATGGGTAATGCCAGCATGAGAACGACAGCTCCCGCTGGAGAAAAATCAGAGTCCTTACTAGTAGTATCTCCCGAAGAAGTACTCCCGCCGGATCACAGGGTACGGGTCATGACGGTATTCGAGATACCCCTTCTGACCAGGGAGCAGGTCTTGCAGTTTGACTCCGGCAAAGAAATCCCAGTTCCCAAAGCCTATTCCGGGGAATATCCTGATTACATGCTTGTTCCAATGCCCAAACGTTTCATGGAATATAGTACCGACCTACGGGTGATAGTGGTCTTCAACAGTCTAATGAGTCCGTTGCTTAATCCGGGAGAAGTAGCCATATTCCAAGCAACGGGGTGGAACGGCGACGGGGTCTACGTGTACCGGATGAAGGGAGACCTGTATATGAGCCATGTCAAATCCAGCAGCACCGCTTATCGGTTGACCAAGGAATTCAGGGGTGATGAAGAAATACCCTGGGACGGGGGAACCTTTGAGGTGATAGGTCGGGTGCGGGCAGTGGTGCGAGAGATAACATGAGGGGGTCTATTTAAATCGAATGGGTGATCAATCAAGTATTTCTCATTTTATATGATATAGAATTATATTACAATTTCGCTCTTTTTTCATCGTATTTTTTTGATTTCGCACTTTCCGGTACATTTCAGGTCATTTTTACCGGGCTTTTTGCCTGGACTTCGGAGCTAAGTCTATACAGTAACAAGACTTAAAGCCCCTAAAATGGCCTTAAACGGTTCTTTCAAGATTATCGGCTTTTTCGCAGTTTGTGGCGTTTTTTCGCATTTTTTTGCATGCTATTTTTGGAATTTTCGGCGGCCTTTTTCTCTCTAATTCTTTACAGTATATAGACTTACGACATCGCGGAGGCTTCCCGTACAATTCCAATTTTCCATGCCCCCCACACGGAGAGAGGTGTAAGGAGGCGGGAAGATAGCGGTAGGAGAGGCGGAAACCTGAGTTTACGACTCGTAGAGAGCAGCGGTGTACGGGTCGTAACCTTGAGTTTTTTGATCGGGGACCCGGCTGTCTTGTGCCGCAGAAAAGCTCAATTCGCTTGAAACGCCGGGGATTTTGTGGTAATGTCGTCCGTAATGATACACCATGAAGGGTTCCTTTACGGGTAACGCTATGCCGGACGATTCCTTTTATGTCCAGGGGCTTTGTTTTTCCTGTACCCGCTGTTCAGTCTGTTGCCGGTTCGAGCCGGGTTATGTATTCCTTTCAAAAACAGACGTAGATATTCTGGCAAGCTTCCTGAGCATGGATTATACTGGGTTTATAGTGGCGTATTGCCGGTGGATAAACGGATACGAAGGTAAAGCGCGGCTTTCCCTTAACGAAAAAGCCAACTATGATTGTATCTTCTGGAAAAAGGGCTGTACGGTTTACCCAGGACGGCCCAAACAGTGTAGAATGTTTCCGTTTTGGCCGGATATCCTTTCGTCCAGGGAAGCCTGGGATAACGCCGGGCGGTCCTGCCCGGGCATAGGGAAGGGTAAACGGTGTGACCGTTCGTATATTGAATCGCGATTGAAGGAGCGGCAGGCAGATCCTGTTATAGAAAAGGCGATCTGATGTGCGCAGGGCCGGCTGCAACAGGCGCTTACGGAACAACATACTGCGGGATCCGTTCTGCGGGGAATTGAAGAGAAAGTCCTGAGGAAGTCAAATTGAAGAGGGAGTCATGCGTATTCGTTTTTGGGGTGTCTGCGGTTCACTGCCGGCTCCGCTGTTGCCTGAGCAAATAAAAAGTAAGGTTTCCGCGATCATTGAGCGCCTTACCCCCAAGGATATAGAAAATCAGGTCAGCAGGGAGCGGTTCCTGGCAAGCCTACCATCTTGGCTGTTCGGCACCATAGGGGGTAACACGCCCTGTATTTCGGTTCACCATGACGATTTCAAGGAATGGATCATATTTGACGCTGGGTCAGGGCTACGGGAGCTGGCAAACGCCGTTGCCAAGGAAAGTCAAAAACCTGTCCGCTACCATCTTTTTTTTTCCCACTTCCATTGGGATCATATCCAGGGTTTGCCCTTTTTCGATCCCGCCTATAATCCGGCGGTATGCATTGATTTTTATTCCCCCAAACCCGATTTGGAAGTGCTCTTGAGCAGGCAAATGAGGAGTCCGTACTTCCCGGTGACCCTGGAATCCTGCGGGGCCGAAAAGCGCTTTCACCAGGTACAAAACCCCATCACTCTGAACGGAATAACCATAACCTACCGGAAGATGCACCATCCGGGGGATTCCTATGCGTACTGCCTTGACGACGGCAAACAGCGGATTATCTATGCCACGGATGCGGAATTATCCGCCGCGGATTTCATGCCGAATGAAGAGAACACCGCCTTTTTCCGGGATGCCGACCTCATCGTTCTGGATTCCCAGTATACCCTGGGCGAAGCGATTGAAATATACAACTGGGGCCATAGCGCCTTCAGCATGGCGGTGGATTTCGCGGCTAATTGGGCGATAAAGCACCTGGTCCTCTTTCATCACGATCCGGCCTATGACGATAAGAAGTTGTCCCACATACTCCAGTCGGCTCGGTGGTATTTGGAACGCATGAACATAGTGGGGATCAAAATATCTCTTGCCATGGAAGGATTGGAGATAGCATTATAAAACTATGAGGTATCCACAGGACGCGGGGGTATTTATCGGCATTGGGGAACTCCTGGCCATATTTCCCCGGATCAAAAGGGACGAGTATACGATGACTCCAGCGGAGCGTCAGGTACTTACGAAGCTGGAAAAAGTCCTTTACGAATATCTTACCGTGGAGGAGGTTGAAAACCTCATGGTTGTTTCCGGCAGCCGTGTTAAAGGGGAGGGAGAGGGCCGATGACGCGGAAAGCGTCCCATACCCTTCCTGGACGGAAATCGTCGAAAGAACAACACCCGTCCCAGGATCCCCTGCAAAGGGGAGGGCCGGTCCTGAAGGGCATTCGGGCGGTCTGTAAGGTTCTGAGCGTTCTTATCGTTACCGCGATTCTTATAAGCGGCATGGTGGTTGGGGCCTTTGTGTATTGCAACTCCCCGCCGGACAGCCCGGCGGAGTTCCTGGGCGATGCCCTCCGTATTTACGGGGATGGTACGATGTATATTGAGATTCGTAACGGGGAAAGCGCAATTTCGGTTGGCCGGCGGCTGGAAAACGCGGGGATTATCAGGACCCGGTACTTCTGGAACCTCGTTTCCCGGCTGAATCGGGAGTACATCAAGACCGGGACTTACCGGATCAGCATCCCGGCGACACAACTGGGGATCCGGGCTATTTTGATTTCCGGACAACAACTCCTCACCAGGGTAACCGTTCCCGAAGGGGTAACCCTCAAGAAAATCGCCCAAATCCTGGAGGACGCGGACATCTGCAATGGCGCGGCCTTTCTCGACGCCGCTTCAGATCAGCGTATCTTGGACGAATACCGCATCCCGGGGAAAACCATGGAAGGCTACCTCTATCCGGATACCTACCTCTTTCCCGCCGCCTATCGCGCTCCCCAAGTTGTGCGGATCCTGGCGGATACTTTTTTTCGGCGTCTAGAGGAAATCGCGGAAGACGCCCTGAGCCTGAGCCCGGAAGAACTCAACAACCGGATCATCCTGGCCTCCATTGTTGAACGGGAATACCGGGCGGACGACGAGGCCCCCATCATGGCCGGGGTGTTCTATAACCGGCTTAAAATCGGTATGGCCCTCCAATCCTGCGCCACCGTGGAATACGTGATCACCGAGATTCAGGGGAAACCTCATCCCTCGGTGCTGTATGACCGGGACATCCAAATACGGGATCCTTACAATACCTATATCAGGTCGGGGCTTCCTCCGGGGCCCATTTCCGCCCCCGGCCCGGTGGCCCTGAAAGCCGTGTTTTACCCGGATTCCAGCGAGTACCTGTATTTCCGCCTGGTGGACCCGGCGGCGGGCCGTCATTACTTTTCCCGGACCTTTGACGAACACATACGCGCCGGTGTTCTGTACGTCAAAGGGAGAGGCCTCTGATGAGGATCTCCGAAATAACCGTGAAAGAGATAAACGATAAACTGGACGCCGTAGCTGTGGTAACCGAGTATGTCCGCCTGGAAAAGCGGGGCGGCCGGTTTTGGGGTTGTTGCCCGTTTCACAACGAAAAGACTGCGTCCTTTACCGTGGACCCGGAACGGAAGCTCTACTACTGTTTCGGCTGCCATAAGGGAGGCACGGTAATCAGTTTCATTATGGAGATGGAGAAGCTCTCATTTCCCGAAGCGGTGGAAACGCTGGCTAAACGTTCAGGGGTTGAGGTGATCTACGACGGTTTTCGGGACAACAAGGGAGAACGGGAGAACGCCATCAGGAAAGAGGAACTCTACGACCTCTATCAGCGGGTAGCCGGGAGCTTCCACCATTGGCTTATGAAAACCAGGGAAGGGAAGCCGGCGCTGGACTATATCGTCAACCGGGGTGTCAGCGGAGAACTGATAGAACGGTTTCGCCTGGGCTACACTCCCCGGGACCGGTCCTGGCTTTTTGCCTTCCTGACCGGCAAAGGTTATTCTCCTGAATTTCTTGCCGCATCGGGCCTCTTTTCCCCCAAATACCCCCGGTCGTCCTTTTTTTCAGGCCGCCTCATGTTCCCCATTGCCGACCGCCAGGGGAGGACCGTCGCCTTCGGCGCCCGGTTCCTGGTGGCGCCGGGAGAAGAGAGTGCCGTGGAAAGCCCCAAATACATCAATTCCTTGGAATCGGGGATCTACAAAAAAGGCCAGACTCTTTTTGCCATTGATCAGGCAAAGGCGGAGATACGCCGGACTAGGGAGGCCTATCTCGCGGAAGGCTACATGGACGTCATCGCCCTCCATCAGGCGGGGATCGCCAACGCCGTAGCCCCCCTGGGTACGGCGGTTACCGAAGACCAGGCCAAACTCCTCAGGCAGTGGGCGGACCGGGTAATCCTCCTCTTTGACGCCGACAAGGCCGGTCAGGACGCGGCGATCAAAGCCATTCTTACCTGCCGGAAGAGCGGCTTGTCCGCGTTCGTCGCCGTTCCCGGTCAGGGGCTGTCCGAAGACCCGGCCTCGCCGTCTTTTTTTAAGGATCCTGCGGATATTTTAAAAGAAAAAGGGCCTCTTGCCTTGCAAAAGAGCGCGAAATGTTGTATACTTGATTTTGAGTATCTTGTGAGTCGCGCAAAAGTTCTTTTTGATTCTTCCGGCGCTGAGGGGAAAGCCAAAGCGGTAAATTTTATGTTCCCCTATGTAGAAGTCATAAATTCAGAAGTTTCAAAAAGCACCTGCATAGAGGACATCGCGGATGCCTTTGAGGTTGAACGACAGGCGGTACAGGCGGATTTTAGAAAATATGGCCGAGCGGACGGCCAGAGTCGGGTAACTGTTCCCAAAGATGCCCCGCCCCCCCAGGCAAAACCGGTTCTCATGAACGACGAACTTTTTTTACTCACCGCGATTTTGGTAAATCCTGACTGGTACCCAAAATTGCGGGCATTTCTTTCATCAGTATTACCTATAGCGGAAATTGATGATCCCCGGGCTAAGGAACTCTTTATCGCGCTGGAGGAATGGTTTAGAAACGATGCGCCGGGAATGGATGATCTGCTGACCCGTATACAGGATAAGGCGTTGCGTAATTTTGTCATTAAGCAGGCCGCTTCCCAGGCTTTTTCTCAAAACCCGGAACTGCTGTTTGAGGAAAGCATGAAACGGATGCAGCAGAAGCGGCTAGAGCGCAGACAGCGCGAAATCACTCGTGAAATAGAGACTCAAAAACGCGGAGATACGAGCAGGGGGCAGGAGGATCTCTATGCGGAAAAAGTGTACGTTGATACCGAATTACTCAGGCTGAAGGAAGCTAACCAATGACAGATTTGACCACGCCAGATATGGCGTCGCCGGATGATATGGCGCTGGATCCCACTGTTCTGAAGCTTATCGAATATGCCAAGGTGAAGAAAAGTCTTTCTTACGATGAACTTTCCGATTTTTTGCCTGAACATATTGCCAATACCGATAAGATCGAGCAGGTTCTTGTCTTGCTTGAAGTCAATAACGTTCAGATGATCGAAGAAGAAGCTTCGGGGGAAGATGAAAGCGAGGGAGATCGCCGGAAAGCCTCGGATACCGAAAAGAAGCGCCTGGTATACAACGACAAAGAATCTTCGGTGGACGATCCCATCAGGCTTTATCTGAGGGAGATAGGCCGGGAAAATCTTCTGACGGCGGGACAAGAAATAGAACTCTCCAAGCAAATGGAAGACGGGGAGAACATCATCAAGAACGTGATAAAAAAATCGGGGATGATAATTCCGGAATTTTATCACATCGCCAGCAGGGCCTTCTCCAAGAAGGACCCTCGGGAACTCAATTTCTCCAAGAAAGAAATCACTGAGTACATGACCGAGCGCCGCAGGCTCAACCAGTTTTACAAGGAACCCCTCAGGCTTATCGGGGGAGACCTCAAGAACTACATAGAAATCAAGCGGCGCCTCATCAACCGGGGGGGGAACTTCTTCACCGACTCGGAATTGAACGAGATCAGGGCGCATATTCTTTCGGTTATTGAGGGTGCTGAGATTCACCCCGATGAGATTACCGGATTTTCCGAAAAATTTGTCCAGGCGGCGAAGAAGATCAAGCGGTTCAAGAAGGAA
This sequence comes from Treponema sp., assembly GCA_031278025.1. The sequence goes on along the minus strand of JAITLF010000365.1, from coordinate 9,538 downwards.
CAGGAACGGATCGAAAAGCGGCTGAGGGTCGGTTCTCTCAAGGAACTGAGGACTCTGGGCCGAGGGCTTACCACCAGGGAAGAGCGGGAACGTCTGGAAAGCGAACTGGAACTCAGCTCCGATGAGATCAAGGAACTCATTCGGCATATCCAAGTGACGGAGAAAAAACTGCGGAACATGGAAGTCGATTTTGAGGAATCCGTGGAGAATATCAATCTGATGGCCAAGGAGATAAGCCGTGGACGGGGGATGATGAAAAACGCCAAGGACCGGCTTATCAAGGCAAATCTCCGCCTGGTAGTATCCATCGCCAAGAAGTACACGAACCGAGGGCTTCATTTCTTCGACCTGGTGCAGGAAGGGAATATCGGTCTTATAAAGGCGGTGGAAAAATTCGAGTACCAAAAGGGCTTTAAGTTTTCCACCTACGCGACCTGGTGGATCAGGCAGGCCATTACTCGATCCATTTCAGATCAGGCCCGGACCATCCGGGTGCCGGTCCACATGATAGAGCAGATCAACAAGGTAACCCGGGAATCCCGGCAGCTCATGCAGGTTCTTGGCCGGGAGCCTGTGGATGAGGAGATTGCCGAACGTCTGGGTTGGACTGCCCAGCGGGTCAAGCAGGTCAAGAACGTGGCCCGAGAACCCATTAGTCTTGAGACCCCCATAGGGGAAGAGGAAGATTCTCTTTTAGGGGACTTCATTGAGGATAAGGATGTAGAAAACCCCGCCAACCAGACCGCCTTTACCATCCTGCAGGAAAATCTTTCCCAGGTGCTTTCTTCTCTACCCGCCCGGGAGCAGGAAGTGCTGGAACTACGGTTTGGTTTGAAAGATGGGTATTCTCTGACCCTGGAAGAAGTCGGTCTTTATTTTAACGTAACCAGGGAACGGATACGGCAGATAGAAGCTAAGGCCCTTAGGCGGCTCAGGCATCCCAGACGAAGCCGCAAATTAAAAGATTATCTGGACCATTAGGGGGAGTGTATGGAAATGGAACAAGTTTTTGAGAAGTTGCGGAACCTTCAAGACGTACTTTCTCAAAAAATCGCGTTGGAACAGGAAATTCAGGAAATTCCTAAGCTTTTAACGACCCGGGAAGAAATGCTGACTCGGCTCAAAAAGTCGTTTATTGATTATAACCTGGGATACGAAAAAGCCCGAGCCTCAGAAATAAAATTCCGAGAACTCCTCTCGGAAGCGGAACTGGTCCGGGAAAAGGCCGAAAAGAACATGGATTCCATCAATACCCAACGGGAATACGAAGCCCTTGATAAAGAAATCCGGGATACCACCGAGAAGGAACAGCAGTATCGGAGGGACATGCAACGGGAAGGACGAATTTTGGCGGAACTCGACGAGCAGATGAAGCAGAGCGCCGACCTTATCGATCAGCAGGAACAGGAACTGACCGAACAACGGGCGGGAATTGAGACGGATATCGCGGGAAAAGAGGGGCAGATCAAAGCTCTGGAAGAAGAGGAACAGATTTTGACCCACGATCTCGACCCGGAAGTCCTCTTCAAATTTGAGCGTATCATCCGTAACAAAATGGGTCGGGGTATAGTCGCTATCCGTAGAGGTGTCTGCACCGGCTGTCACATGATCCTCCCCCTCCAGTTCGCAAATGAAGTCAGGCTGGGAGAAACAATTGTTTTCTGTCCCTACTGTTCCCGTATCCTGTTCTATGAAGAAGCAGAGGACGGGGAAGAAGAATTATTTGATGACGAAACTGCGGGAAGCCTCTCGGATCTGGATGATATTGAAGAAGAAGAGGAGGAAGAGGAAGAGGAAGAGGAAAAAGTTAATATTGATTACGAAGAATGAAACAATACAGCGATGAACCAGACTGCCGCAGAGGGCGTGGGAATTGCCACCGTCCCTCTGAGGAAAGTCCGGGCTCCGCAGGGCATGATGCCGGGTAACCCCCGGGCGGAAAGGTCAAAAGCTTTTCCGACAGAAAGCGCAACAGAAAGCAAACCGCCGTTTTGGTTGCCGGTTTACCCGGAAGCCGGACGGTAAGGGTGAAAAGGCGGGGTAAAAGCCCACCTCGGTGGCGGCAACGCTGCCGGAAGGATTTCGGTACCGTCTCCGGTTTTCCCGAAAAACGGCAAGCCTCATCAGGAGCAAAGTCAAGCAGCGGTGGAACGGCCCGTTCCATGCCGCGGGTAGACTGCGTAGACGTGCGCCCGCAAGGGCATCGCAAGACAGATGGCAGTTTGGCATCAAAACGTCTATGATGTTTTGATGCCACAGAACCCGGCTTATCGGTTCATCGCTTTTTATATCTCCTTGTTAAAGAGCATGGAGATTCACTGCGTTGACTTTTTATGAAAAAATATAGTATATATTTAGAGCATGGTGAAAGGAAAAAGTCGATCTGAGTACGGTATCCGAGTGCGTAGAAAGCAAACTATTCATGCGATCCTTGCGGTGATTTTGGTTGGTCTTTTGATTTCATCGGGGATCCTCGTGTTTATCGGCTGGGGAAACAGATTAGGTAACGAGAAAAAGGAGCTGACCAAACTATGGGAAGATGGATCATTTGAAGAAATATTTGAACTAAGTCTTGCTCAGCTTGAAATTCAGCCCATGGATTATTTCCTCCTTACTCTTCATGGATTTTCTGCATATCAGCTTGCGGTAGCTCAGATAAGCAGTTATGATATTCAGGCTTATATTGATGCGTGTATCTGGTCTCTCAGAAAGGCGATTTTATGTAAGGAAGGGCCGGGGGATATGAGGGTTCATTATGTGCTTGGTAAAGCCTATTATTACAAAGGCGTGGCTTACGCGGATATGGCGGTTAAGTTTCTTGAAGCAGCAAAAGAGGGGAATTATCCGGCCTGCGATCTGCCTGAGTATCTGGGTCTTGCCTATGCGTCCGTCCACGATTACCGGAACAGCGTAGCCGCCTTCTCCCTGGCCCTGGCTCCCGAGGAGGAAGGCATGGACAAAGATGCGGAAGCGCCTTCCGATTTGTTACTGTTGTCTATAGCACGTTCCTATTGGGCTTTGGAAGAACCGGATACGGCGCGGGCCTATTTGGTTCGTTGTGTGGAAACCTCCGGGGATTCCAACATCCTGGTGGCCGCCCGGCTTCTTTTAGGGGAAATTTATGGCAAGTCCGGGGATGTGCCCGGTGCCGAGACTCAGTACCTCGCCATCTTGAAAGAGGGTGACGAAAATGCCGAAGCCCACTTTCAGTTGGGAGAATTATATGCCGCTGGCGGAGACCCTACCAGGGCGCGGGCGGAATGGCGAAAAGCAATACGGATCGATCCTGCCCATGGACAGGCCCGGACCCGGCTCAATATGTGAATAAGCAAAAAGTTTAAGGCGCGGTCTTAGGCGCAGGGAGGATGTATGTTTGGAAGGAGTTCATCAGATATTGGAATTGATTTGGGAACCTGCAATACCCTTATCTATATACGTGGAAAAGGAATCGTCATCAATGAGCCTTCGGTAGTTGCCGTTGAACGGGGAACCAAAAAAGTCATGGCTGTAGGAGTCGAGGCGAAACGTATGCTTTGGAAGACTCCGGCGAATATCATTGCCATCCGTCCCATGCGGGACGGGGTCATCGCGGATTTGGAATCTACGGAAAAAATGATCCGCTATTTCATCTCCAAAGTGTTGCCCCGGTACCGGTTCATCAAACCCCGTATGGTCATAGGGATTCCTTCGTGCATCACCGAAGTCGAAAAACGGGCGGTGGAAGAAAGCGCCTATAAAGCTGGCGCCCGGGAAGTGATGGTGATTGAAGAGAGCCTGGTCGCCGCCATAGGGGCGGACATCCCCATCTTTGAGCCGGCGGGACACATGATTTGTGACATTGGCGGGGGAACCACGGAGATTTCCGTCATCTCCCTGGGGGGCATGGTGGTTACCAACGCCATACGTCTGGGAGGCGATGAATTCGACGAATCCATCATCAAGCATGTACGGAACGCCCATAACCTCATCATAGGAGAGCAGACCGCCGAGCGGCTCAAAATCGAAATTGGCAACGCATCGCCTGACAAGACCATTGAAAAAGTGGAGATCAAGGGAACCGACGCCATTACCGGACTTCCCCGGAGGCTGGAAATCGACTCCGTGGAGGTACGGGAAGCCCTCAAAGACCCCATCACCCAGATCATAGACGAAATCAAGACGACCCTGGGACAGACCCCGCCGGAGCTGGCTGCGGACATTGTGGAGCGTGGCATAGTCATGACCGGGGGCGGTTCCCTCCTTAAGGGGCTGCCCAAGCTCATCTCCAAGGAAACCGGGGTTCCCGTCATCCTTGCCGAACGACCCCTGGACTGCGTCGCTCTGGGTGCGGGGAAATACTTCGAAAACGCCCGGGGGTTTGACAGCACTCACAGCATCTATGATAACCTGAACTGATAGGGGTTATGCGGACCGATAAGGAGTGGAAGCTGAAAAGACGGGTAAGTACCAATACTGTGGCCTTTGTCGCCTTGTCGCTTGTTTCATTTTCTCTCCTCTTTTTTTCTACCCGTAGTTTTGTTGTTAACTTTAGGGACATGGGGTTCTCGCTTTTTTCCGGCGTCCGGGGGGGGATTCACGGGGTTTCTTCCTTTGTGGCCCAGACCGTTCTCTCTGTCCGGGAATTGGCTGTTCTGCGGCGGGAATATGCGGAACTTGTCGGCCGTATGACCCGGTATGAGCAGCTTGAGCGGAACGTCGCGGAGATACGCCAGGAAAACAAGCGCCTGCGGAAACAGCTCGGTTTTTCCGAAATGAGTAATTATCGGCATATCCCGGCTGAAATCATAGGCCGGGACCCTGATAATTTGTTTTCCTCCTTGGTAATTAACAAGGGGAAGCGGGATGGTGTTGCCTATAACATGCCGGTTATCGCCTTCCGGGACGGGGTTCAGGGTTTGGTGGGTAAAGTGGTACAGGCGGGACAGCTTGAAAGCCTCGTAATGCCCATCTATGACGTAAGCGCTTTCGTTCCCGCCCGGATTTTCTCTTCCCGGTACAGCGGTCTTGTGGAAGGCCAGGGCAAGAGCGAGTATCCTCTCCTCATGCGCCTTATCAGTAAGTGGGCCCGGGGCGAGATTCATTTGGGAGACATGATCGTAACCAGCGGCCTCAAAGGGGTGGTAGATGTGGTTTATCCGGCGGGGATCAATATAGGTAGGGTAAGTCGTATCCTCTACCAGGAATACGAGGCATCCATGGAGGTGGAACTGGAAAGTTCCATTGATTTTTCCCGACTGGAATATGTCTTTGTTATTGACGCGACGTCCGGCGGTCAAACCGGAGATGAAGGCGGACTGGATGGCTAAACCGGTTATTTGGGGTACTGTTTTTGCCCTTATCGCGGGTATCCTTCAGTCAACCTTGCTTTCCCGCCTGGCCGTCTATCACGCCGTGCCTGACATTGCCCTGGGGATACTGGTATTCTGCGCCTATATGAACGGGACCATGACGGGACAGTTAACGGGTTTTTTTTCCGGACTCTTATTGGACTTTCTGTCCGCCGCTCCCCTGGGCCTCAATACCTTCATCCGTACCCTGATAGGAGCCCTGGGGGGGCGCATGAACGGGACCTTCTTCCTTGACAGCATCTTCCTTCCTATGGTCCTCTGCGCGGGTGCAACGGCTATCAAGGCGGTTCTGTATTTTGTTCTCAACCAGCTCTTTTCCGGGGCCGTTCCCGCCTATTCCCTTACCGAACTCAAGCTCTGGGTAGAATTACTGTTGAATATCCTTAGCGCGCCTTTTTTATTTGGGCTGTTAAAACTCTTTAAGCCTCTGTTGATTGGAAGGAGGGAAGCCTGATGCCTCAAATCTCGTCTTCAAATCTTGATTCCCCGGAAGAGCGACAGTATGAAATACGAATACGTATTTTGCGGATAATTTTTGTCCTTGTTTTTATCGGCTATACCGCTCGGCTCTTTGGCATGCAGATATTAAGCGGCGAGGAGTATATGGCCCGGGCCCAGGATATAGCTCGGCGTACTGCGGTGATTCCCGCCCAGCGGGGGGAAATCTACGACAGAAATTTCAACCGGCCCCTGGTACTCAACGCCGATTCTTTCGCGGTGAGTATTACCCCGGCGGAAGTTCCCCAGGGGGAAATCGCGGGTGACATAAGCCGGGTAGCCCTGATGCTTAACATTCCTCGGGAACAGATAGAACGGAGGATACCTTCCCTGAATTCCTACCAGCCGGTGGAAGTGGCATCTAATGTTTCCTTCGCCACGATTGCTTCTCTGGCGGAAAACGTGGATTCCCTGCCCGGGGTTTCCTGGCAGTCCAAGCCCATCCGGAACTATCCGGAAACCGGGAGCCTCTCCCATATCATAGGTTATGTGGGGGATATTACCCGGGATGAACTTACCATGCTCTACAACCGGGGTTATCAGCAGGGTGACGTGATAGGCAAGGCCGGTATAGAACGGCAGTACGACGAACTCCTGAGAGGTAAGAAAGGTTTTGAAACCCGTACCGTGGATGTTCGGGGACGGCGTATAGCAGGGGACATCAATTACTTGCGGGAACCTCCTGAAATGGGGAAAAATTTGGTCCTTACCATAGATAGTGCCATTCAGACCCTAGCGGAACGGGCTCTGGGCAACCGCATGGGGGCGGTCGTGGTAAGCCGTCCCTCCAACGGGGAGATACTCGCTATGGTCTCCTATCCCTGGTATGATCCCAATATATTTAGCCGCACCGATATGGGAAACGAATATCAGATTCTCATCAACGATCCAAACAAACCCTTCCTGAACCGGGCTATACAGTCAAGTTATCCCCCGGCTTCGACCTTCAAGATCGTGATGACCACGGGAATACTGGCGGAGAATGCCTTTCCCCTTGAACAGTTTGTTGACTGTCTGGGCGAGCTTAGTTACGGCGACAGACTCTGGCGTTGCCATATCCGTAAACCCGGCCACGGCAGGCTCAACCTGCAACAGGCCATGGCTCAATCCTGCGACATCTACTACTGGAATGTGGGACGGGACTACCTGGGAGTAGAGCGCATCGTCTCCTATGCCCGGGAATTCGGTTTCGGAGAGCTTTCCGGCATAGACCTTCCGGGGGAGATCAGCGGCTTTATCCCCACTCCCCAATGGAAGGACCGCCGCTTCCACGAGCGTTGGCTGGACGGCGATACCATGAATATGTCCATAGGCCAGGGGTATACTCTGGTAACGCCTATTCAAATGGCCAATATGGTATCTATGGTGGTGAACAACGGGGTCATATACCAGCCCCGCCTGCTTAAAGAAGTGCGGGATCCCCTTACAGGAACGGTGGAAGAGGGGATGCCCCGCCGGGTCATTCACGAAAGCGAGATTCGCCCTGAAATTTTTGCCCAGGTACGCGAGGATATGCGGTCCGTGATCAGTGAGGGAACAGCCCGGTTCCCGCTGAACATCAAATCTGTGGAAATCGCGGGGAAGACGGGGACCGGCGAAGTGGGGCTACAGAACAAGTGGCATTCATGGTTTGCCGCCTACGCCCCCTACGAAACCGACAACCCGGAAGAACAGGTTGTGGTGTCTATCATCGTGGAGGCCGTCAATAACTGGGAATGGTGGGCGCCCTATGCGTCGGCTATCATCTTTCAGGGCATATTCGCGGGCCAAACCTACGAAGAAGCGGTCCACGCTCTGGGGTTACAGTACATCATGCCTATACAGGGACGCCGGGAATAATGAGGTTGCGAGATTTTCTTGAGATTGATTACTGGCTCCTTATCGCCGCGATAATCCTTTCCATATTCGGGATTCTTTTCATCTATTCTTCCGGCATAACTTCTACGGGTATGTCGGCGTCCACCGAATACATCAGGCAGATCATCTGGGCTTCCGGGGGACTGATCCTGGCCATCGTTTTGGCCCTGCTCAATTACCGCCGGTTCTATGATATTTCGATATACCTGTATTTGGTGACTCTGGGACTTTTAGCGTTTACCAGCGTTTTTGGCCGGCAGGTAAACGGTGCCCGGGCATGGCTGGGCATCGGTTCTTTCGGCATACAGCCTTCGGAATTTGCCAAGATTACTACCATCCTTTTTCTTGCCCGGTATCTGGATGCCTCAAAACGAAGTCACAATGTCTTTGTCCGTTTTATTCTGTCCTGCGTGATTGTGTTCATCCCCATGTGCATCATCCTGATTCAGCCCGATTTTGGTACATCCCTGGTGTTCATCCCCATACTCCTGGTGATGACGTTTATCGCGGGCCTTTCCATCCGATACGTCGCCTTTCTGGGGGCCTGCATAGGCATAACAGGTATCCTCATGGTATTACCCCTGTGGCAGTCTTACATCGTTAAGGATGCCCTGCCGTCCCTGGATATTCTTATGGACATCCGGTTTGTGGGTATATCCGTTATGGCTCTTGCGGCGGTCCTGGCCATTGCCGTCTTCGGGTTTCTGCGGTTTAAGAAACAGTATTTTTACTGGATAGCCTACAGCGCTTCTATTGGGATCTTCTCTCTGGGCGCTTCTTTCATGTCCCATAGGGTTCTCAAGGATTACCAGATCATGCGGCTCATCGTTTTTCTGGATCCCAACGTGGATCCCCGGGGTTCAGGGTGGAACATCATCCAGTCTATCACCGCCATCGGATCCGGCGAGCTTTGGGGAAAAGGATACCTCCAGGGTACCCAGAGCCATTACCGCTTTCTGCCCCAGCAGAGTACGGATTTTATTTTTTCGATTTTTTCCGAGGAATGGGGGTTCAGAGGCGGCGTAATAGTCTTCGCTCTCTTCCTGCTCATTTGCCTCAGACTGGTCAGGATCATGAAGACCTCTACGGATACCTATGGTTCCTACATCATTGCGGGGCTTTCCGCCATGTATATCTTTCATTTTCTTATCAATGTGGGAATGACCATGGGGATCATGCCTATCACCGGGATACCCCTCCTGTTCATGTCCTACGGCGGTTCGGCCCTCATCTCCGCCATGGCCGGCATAGGCCTGGCGTTAAGCGTTTATGTGCGGCGGTATCAGCACTGATGGGGATCGTCTTTGTCGATCCCTTGTCCATAGTTGATAAAAAAGAATACCGGACTGAAAGCCTTCAGGTGATAAGGTGTGGACCCCCGGCGGGGCGCCGCCCTCGCGGGAAGCAGGGAGAGGCCCGCAGGGTACGGACAGAGCGCCCTGTGGAGTGCGGGCGGACCCCCATATGCGTTTATTTAGGGATGGGATGTAACGGACGAAACAAGGCCGGACGCCTCCGGCGTTTGGAATCAGCGCAGGCTAAAGGAAGCCCTTGTAATGTATGCGCTGAAAACATGAGTTGCAACGAAGTTAACAGCGTATATACTACTATCGACAGCATTACCCCCTGTTCCCTCCACAGACTCCACCGGATTCTTTCGGTTTTCTCTTCAGTCCTCAGCTTTCCCGGCGGAGGGGGAAAAACGGGCTTTATTAGCCCAGGTTTCACAAAATGCCGCCAGTAATAATTTGCCCTAAACCTGAGCTTTCGCCGATGCCTCAACTTTCGAAGGTATCTGGTTATATCCAAACAACGACTTTAGCCGTTTGAATACC
>JAITLF010000300.1 GCA_031278025.1 Treponema sp. | reverse complement strand
CCTTTTACGCGGCTGTGCTTTTTGTCGAGCAGGCCCATAATGGCCCGGGAACTTACGCTTTTGCCGCAGCCCGATTCCCCCACCAGGCCGTGAATCTCGGCGCGGCCTATACTCAGATTGACGCCGCTCAACGCGTACACGATCCCCTCCACCGTGAGAAAGTCGCAGCAAAGATTCTCCACTTTAAGGATGGAATCGCCCGGGGCCGCCGCATTTTCCGGAAAAACAGAAGCGTTCATTTTTGGCGGCCCTCCTTTACCCTTTTTTCCATCTTTTCGAAAGACGGAAGGGTACGACCCTGCGGGTCCATGTACTGGGAAACGCAGTCGCAGAAGATGTTGAGGCTTACCACCGTGATCACAATCGCCGCGCCCGGGGCAAGCGCGAGGAGCGGGCTTTGGAGCAGGAAGTTGCGGCCCTCGTCCAGCATGGCGCCCCAGTCCGCGGTGGGCGGCCGGACGCCGAGCCCCAGAAAACTCAGGGCGGCCAGGTCCAGTACCGCGTAGGCCAGGTCCAGGGTAAGCTGTACCATCACGGTGTCCACGCAGTTGGGGAATATATGGCGGAACATGATGTAGAGCCGGGAAAACCCGATGGACTCGGCGGCTTCGACATAGGTCTTTGTCTTTTCGATAAGGGTAAGGGAACGCACAAGCCGGGTAAGCATAGGCACATAGACAATACCCAGGGCAACCACCGCGTTGGTAATGCCGCGCCCCAGGGCCGCCACGAAGATGAAGGCCAGAAGCAGCGAGGGGAACGAAAGCAGCACGTCGCAGAAACGGCCCACGATGGAATCGAACCTGCCCCCGTAGTAGCCCGAAAAAAGGCCGAGCGGGACGGCAATAACCACCGACAGTAATACTACGCCCAGGGCCGACAGCAGCGTTACCCGGCCGCCGTAAAGAAGCCGGGAGTAGAGGTCTCTGCCTATCTTGTCCGCTCCCAGAATGTGCCGGGGAGACGGCGGGGAAAGGGAGGAAGAAAGGTCCTGGGCGGATTCGGTGTAGGGGGCCAGAATCGGCGCGAAAACGCAGCAGAGGATGATGAACAGGAGGATGAAACCCGAAACCAGCATGGGAAGGGGAAAGGAGGCGAAAGGTATCCGTAAAAACAGTTTGTGTTTCATCGCCGGCCGCTCCTAAGCCTGGGCATTCCGGGCGGCGGCCCGGATTCTGGGATCAATCACAAAGTAAATGATGTCAATTGTCAGGTTAAGAAGGAGAAACAGGATCACCATAAACATAATGATGGCCTGCATCATGGGATAATCCGAAGACTGGATTGCCTCGATAAGCAGCGCGCCGATACCGCCCAGGGCAAACACATTTTCTACCAGCACCGCGCCCACCACCATGCCGCCTATCTGGATGCCCGCCACGGTGATAACCGGAATCAGGGTATTTTTCAGGCAGTGCGCAAGGACTATCCTGACAGAAGGGGTTCCCTTGGCGGTAAGGGCCAGCGCGTAATTGGACTTGAGTTCCTCTATCATGCGGTCCCGGGCAATGCGGCCCATCAGGGCAACCATGTTGAGGCTCAGGGCAAAGGCGGGCAGGAACAGGTAGTACAGATTCTCGCCGACCGTGTGGGCCGCCCCGAAGACCGGAAACCACCTGAGGCGCATGGAAAATATCAGCATAAGCACAATGGCGTTGAGGAAAATCGGAGAGGAAACACAAAATACCATAACCGTGGATATGACGCGGTCAATGGCGGTATCTTTCTTTATTGCGCCGATAACGCCCGCCGGTATCGCCAGAAGTGTCGCTATTATGGCGCTCATCACTACAAGCTGAATGGTAGTGGGGAACCGCGCCTTTAAAAGATACGCCACAGGCTGGCGGTGCTTAAAACTGTCCCCCAAATTGCCCCGAACCATGTTCCCAAGCCATATCAGGTATTGCTCCGGAAGACCCTTGTCCAGGTGGTACTGCCTGATAAGGGCGGCGCGGGTTTCATTGCTGATCCGTTTTCCGCTGGTAATGGAAGTAATGGGATCGGCGGGCGCCAGCCTTATCAGAAAGAAGACCACAATCGAAACGGCAAGAAGTATAGGGATCAGCGATACTATCCGTTTCAGCACATACCGGATGAGAAAGGCCATCGAACTTAATCGGCCCTTCTGACACTCTGTACCGGCAGCGCCCAGAGCAGGCCCGCCGAAGTTGCCGCAAGGTTCGTGTACTTTTTGTTCAGGGCGCCGTGCCCCAGTTCGTAATTCAGGATAATGTACGGCGCTTCTTCGGCGATAAGGTCCGTGAGCCGGGTTTGGACGGCAAAGCGCTTTTCGGGATCAAGGGTGGTCCGCTGTTCGGCGATAAGTTCGTCTGCCAGGGGATTCACAAAGGCCGCCGCGTTGGCGCCGTTTTCCCCGGCCTGGCTTGAAACGTACATAAATTCCAGGTTGCCGTTCAGATCCGGATAATCCGCGCCCCATATCGCGATAAGGGCGTCGTAATCCCGCTTGCCGTTGCCGTCCCAGTATTCCCCAAATTGATACGCATTCACTTCTTCAAGAGATATCCTCTGTATCTCTACGGTAATATTGACCTGTTTTAACGCCTCCTGGATGTAGAGGGCCATCTGCTGGTAAAGCGAATTGGCCGAGACCAGCAGGGTAAAACTAAAACCGTTAGGGTATGAAGACCGGGAAAGGTACTGTTTCGCCCTGTCAAGATCGTACAGGGGACCCGCGGCATTGAGGTAGTCCCGCCACTTTTGCGCGTCCGCGCCGTACAGCGCCGACCCGAAGGGAAGCGCCGTTCCCGGCATTCCGGCGTTTTTGATAACGGCGCTAAACAGTTCGGGAATGTTCAGGGCGTGGGTAACGGCCCGGCGCGCGTTCACGTCGTCAAAGGGCGGCCGCTGGGTATTCATGGCCAAAAAGTCCATAAAGTAACTGTCGCAGTGGTTCACCGTCACATTCGGGTCCGACTCAACATCGCCGATCATGTCCGCGGGTAAAAGCTGGGAGTAATCGACTTCGCCGTTCCGTATGGCAAGCACCCGGGTAGTGTCGTCTTCAATCACCTTGAACACCAGCCTGTCAACGATATTCGCGGCAAGTTTTTCTTTGTCCCAGTAGTTGGTGTTTTTGGTGAGCGTCACTTCCTGCCCGTTTATCCAGCTTTCGTACACGAAGGGGCCTGTCCCCAGTACGCCTCCCACAGCCATACCAAAGTCATCGGGGTGCTTTTCGTAATAATCCTTGCTGAATATCCAGCCCGCAGCAATGGCGGGGATAAATTTAAACACCGCCGAAGGCTGGCTGAGCCTGATGGTAAGCTGCCAGGGACCGGTCGCCTCGATGCTTTCCACATCCGCAAAAAAGTCGGAGAAATAGGATCCCCCTTCCGGATCGCGGGAACGGTTAAAAGTGAACAGCACATCTTCCATCGTCATGGGGGATCCGTCGGAAAAGGTCACATTGTCCCGCACTTCATATATATAGGTAAGGTCATCGGGTTGGGACCAGCTTTTGGCGAGCAACGGCGTCAGGTTGCCCTCCGCGTTGAAGGTCAGAAGCCCCTCGGTAATCTGCGCGCCCACCTGGTTACTGTCCCAGTCCCAGCACAGGCCCGGGTCCAGGCTGGTAATGTCGGCGTCCAGGGCCACGGTAAAGGTTACGCCGGCCGCCGTATCAACAGCCGCGCCG
>JAITLF010000223.1 GCA_031278025.1 Treponema sp. | reverse complement strand
ACCATTGCCGTTGCGGACAGGCTTAACCGGCAGTGGATAGGCATAGACCAATCGGCGATGGCGGTAAAGGTTACTGAATTGCGATTGCAAAAACAGGCGGACTTGTTCAGTTCCCCCTATACCGTGCAGCTTCACAAATACGACTATGACACCCTCCGTTACAAGGACGCTTTCCAGTTTGAAAGCTGGATTGTCCAGCAGTTCGGCGGGACACCCAACGCCAAGCAACGCGGCGACATGGGGCTTGACGGAAAAACAGGCGACGGTACGCCGATACAGGTGAAACGCTCGGATAACATCGGACGCAATGTCATAGACAATTTTGTTGCGGCGGTTCAGCGTTTTGATAAAGCGTTGCTGGAAAGGAATATCACGGCAAAAAAGCCCATCGGGTATATTATCGCCTTTTCTTTCGGCAAGGGCGCTATTGAAGAAACCGCCCGGTTAAAGAACAGGGAAGACCGCATTATAAAATTAGTAAAGGTTGAGGAAATAATCCCCATCGCCACAAAGCCGGTTATTGATGTTCATATCAATGAACTGGAAAAAGATGCATCGGACGGAACGTCCGCGGGAAACCGGAAGATAGAGTTGCTTGCGGCAGGACAAAGCGCCGCGGGCATTGAATTCTATAGCTGGGATTTTACCTACAATGTGGAAAAAGGTTTTAGGCCGTCAATCATTATCGACAAAGAGGGAAAACAAACACGGGTATTCAAAACAGGCATACACACGATAGCAGTGAAAGTTGTTGACAATGACGGTCTTGAAAACATGGAAATCATAAAACTAAAAATAAACGGCACGGTTGAACTTTGTTGATATGCCACATGGCGGGGCCGTTGCGCCGATAACCCTAATGCCTTCAGCGTTCTCCATACCGACACGCCGGACATAGTAACCTGAAACAGTCGTTGTATGACTTCCCTGATTGTTTCTATCGTCCACAGTGCGAAGTCAACGGTGTACTGTTCGGGTGTTTCGTCTTTTATCCGGTATTGCGCTAACCACTGATAGATCATGCGGCGTTGGCAGCCGATAGATTTAATTACATCTTCGGGACTTTCCCCGCCCAATACCCGTTGCACCGCCGTAATTCTTATCTGTGCCTGTGCTTCACGGTTCAATTTCCTTCCATCGTTTATTCTCATCATCCTTTTATTATATCACGAGTTAATACTTTTCTAAAGGTTAGTAATTCTTTTGGATAATCAAATCTTTTTGAAACCATATTTTCAAAATCATTTCTGCCAAACATTATTAAACGGCAATTTCCCGCCTCAAATTCGGCATTTGGGTCTCCATTCCAATTTGTCTTAAATCCAATAATATCGCGGTAAAATTTTACCATTGTTCCCATATTATTCACAAAAAGACCAATGCAATCTATTTCCATTATTTTCCTCAACATAAAATTAAAGGTACTATACTTAGAACATAATATTTATTTTTTGTAAAGCGTCTTTGCGCCGCATGGGCGCGGCGCGCCCTATAAATTACAATATTCTCATGCCGGAAATTCGCGATGGCTTTATGATCCGGGGAAAGTTTGCCCAATAGCCATATCACTTCCACATTCCGTTTCGTTTCCGTCTCCAGCCGCCGGGATGAACGGACGCGGTTCATATAGCCATATACATACAATTTTAACAAATCTTTGGGGTCGTACATGGGCCGTCCTGTCTCATGGGGCTGCGGACGGGAAACCCCAATGCGGCCAAATCAAGGCCGTTGATATATACCTCAATCACCCGCACGGGATTGTTGTCGTCAACATAATCTTCCACGCCTTCTGGCAGTAATACAATTTGATTGCGGTTTTCTCCGCTGATGAATTCCATACTACCCCCATGAGGGTATTTACTGTTTTGATGTCGTTGTTGCTATATTTTTGACACAGTCCGGGGGCGGATCCCCGCCGGGGTCCGCCCTGGTTGTAAAATCCCGCTTGTACCAGGCCCACGGATTCCGTATACTGCCAGCATATGTCATGGTCATTTTTGCGGGGAGTTTGCTATGAAAGCGCCTGAGTTACTGGCCCCGGCGGGGTCGCCCGAAGCCCTGGACGCTGCGGTGGGGGAAGGGGCCGACGGGGTATACCTGGGGCTGCGGAGCTTCAACGCCCGGATGCGGAGCGCCAATTTCACCTATTCCCAGTTTGAGGGGGCCTTGCGCAGCCTCCGCCGGATGGGGCGGAAGCTCTACGTAACGGTGAATACGGTTTTTGAGCAGCGGGAAGCGGACCGTATGTTCCAGCTCCTCAAGTACCTGGCCGTCCTGGGGCCGGACGGGATCATTGTCCAGGATTTTGGGGTAATTCGCATGGTTCGGGATAATTTCCCCACGCTCAAGCTCCATGCTTCCACTCAAATGAACATCGCCTCCGCACGGGCCGTCAACCTCCTCTCCCGGCAAGGGGTTTCCCGTGTGGTGCTGGCACGGGAACTGTCCTTTGGGGAGATTCAAGGTATCCGCGCCAAAACCAACATGGAGCTTGAGGTCTTCGTACACGGCGCCCTCTGTGTCAGCGCTTCGGGGCTTTGCCTCTTTTCCGGCTACCTGGGGGGGAAATCCGCGAACCGCGGGATGTGTACTCAGGCGTGCCGCCGGTTTTACCGGCAGGACGACGAAGGGGGGTATTACTTCAGCCCATCGGATTTGCAGCTTCTGGAACGTGTCCCCCTGCTGGCCGACGCCGGTATCAACTCCTTCAAGATTGAAGGAAGGATGAAAAGCGCCGAATACGTTGGCGCCGTGGTCTCGGCGTACCGGCGGGTCATAGACGGGCTTTCCGGGGATAGGGAAAAAAGCCTACGGGAAGGGCTGGACATCCTTAAAGGCGACTTCGCCCGGAAGAAGACGGTTTTCTATTTTGACGGTTCGGTGTTTGACGGTGTCGTGGACTGGCTAAAGGCGGACCAGGACGGCGGTACAGGCATCCCCCTGGGAACCCTCCTCAAGGTCAAAGGGAGCGGGGAAAGCCGCCGGGGACTCATCCCGGCGGGGACGGTACGGCCCTACCGGGGAGACTCGGTACGGCTCCACCGTTCCGACGATACGGAGCGGAAGGCCCACAAGCTCACCGCCGTAGAGAATGCGGACCGCTCCGGTCTATCGGGAACCGGTACCGGCGCGGGGATATGGATATCCATTCCCGAAGGATTCGTCCCTGGGGATTCGGTCTACCTGATACAGACGCATCTCATATCCAGACGGTATCCTCCGGTGATTCGGGGGACGGAGGGGTTCAGGCGGGAACCTGGCCGGGAAACGGCGCCTGAAATCAGCCTGCCGTCCCTGAAAAGGGCAGAGAAGCTCCCGTTTCCTGAGGGCGTCTACGGCGCGGTTTCCCGGTTTGAGGACCTTTTCATCCTACAATCGGTACGTCCGATCCGGGTCATGCTGCAACTCACCCGGAAAAACGCCGCCCGTCTCCTGAACGCCGCCGCCTCTCCCCTGCCTTTCACGCCCAGGGAAATCATCCTGACGCTGGACCCCTCCTTTCCCCAGGACCGGGAAACGACGCTGGAGGAAGAAATCAATAAACTTCAAACGAAGGGGTATTATCAGTTCGTGGTAAACAACCTGGGGCATCTGTCCTATTTCAGGAGCGCCCTTCAGCAATTCACCCAGCCGCCGGAACCGGCAAAGCGGGCAAAACAGACGATTCCGCCGCCCGCCCTGATCGCCGGTCCGTATCTGTACCAGTTCAACCGCTGGGCCAACGCTTTTGCCGCTTCCCTGGGATTGAACGCCATGATCTCGCCGCCGGAAAACAACCGCCAAAATCTGGAAAAAACCGTGAGCCCCGGACGGCGGGCCTTCACGTTTATCACCCTCTTTTCCTACCCGGCCCTGTTCCGTATCCGGGCGGACCTGAGGAATATCTACGATTTTGAGGAATTCCGGGACAGCCGGGACGAGCGGTTCCGCCTGATTTCCGGCGGGATGAAGGGCGAGGGTTCCCTGGTGATCCCTGAAAAGCCCTGCTCCATCGTTGATAAAGTTCCCTTCCTGCAGGAGGCGGGGTTCCGCCGGTTCATCCTGGATTTTTCCGGGCCGCCCCTGCGGAAAAAGGACTACCGCGGCATCATGAACGCCCTGCAAGCCGGGCGTCCCTTGCCGGGCACGAGCCGGTTCAACTGGAAAGACGGGTTCTATTCCCCTCCGCCGGTCTAATATCAACAAGCCCGGTTATTTTTGGAACAGCCTCACGCGCCGCGCGTATTTATAAACGTAAGTTCGAAAATCCTAAAAACCCGCCCATAAACAGCCGGGGCGTTATGCCTTCTCAACCTCCGTCCGCGTCCTTAATACGTATTCGCGTCCATGGCCTGAAATTTTTCCCGCACCCCCTGGAGCAGCGCAAGTTCCCGGTTGATGGTCTTCCCGTAATCCAGGGATTTGTCCGCTATGCGGCCCGCCTCGTCTTCCCAGAACTGGACGTTCCTCAGGTTGATGTACCGGAACCGGCGGTCCCGGGCTTTTTCCGCCCATTCCCGTGCGCTGTCCCAGTAGGAAAGGGCGGCACGGAAGCTGGTTTCCGCGGTTTCAAGGCTCTTCAGGTTTTGTTCCTTCCAGGGGGCGTTGTAAAAATAGGCGTTCCGCTTGTTCCATTTATTGCCCAGGAAAAGGTACTGTTCTATCAGTTTAAGGTTAAGGTGCATCATGAAAAGATAGCGGTATTTTTCCCACTGAACTTCGTCCTCGATGAGGGCAAGGGCGTAGAGGGGGTTGGCAAAATCCGCCTTAACCGCCTGCTCCAGCCAGTAGATGTTTTCCATGGTATCATCGGGATATTGAACGGAGTGCAGATGAAACAGCCGGTAAAACTGCTCTTTATACCGCACCAAATACGCATCCGTTTCGGGAGCGGCGGTAAGGAGAAGCAAAATCCCCATAATGCCGATAAGCGCTTGTTTCCTCATTGCCGCACAAAACTCCGGTTCTACGGGTTTACTCCCCTTCCCTTTTCCAGTATCGGCATTTTCCTGACCGCCCTCCAGACCTGGTCCGCTATCTCCGCGGGCGGCAGGGAGGCATCCAGACATTCCACCCGCACGCCCGCTTCTGCGTACCGGGGAAGCAGGGCCTTGTACCGGGAACGGACCTTGATTTGGAAATCCCGGTACTCGTAGATGTCCTTTTTCGGGCGGGAAGCCATGCGGTTAAGGGCGGTTTCAATAGCTAAATCGAAAAAAATGAGCAGTTCGGGAAGCGGGAAAGAACCGTTCAAGGAGGCGGGAAGCTGGTCCCCGCAGGTTATGCCCTGGTAAACCAGGGAAGAAGGCGTATAGCGGTCGGACACCACAAGGCCCCCCCGGGCGCAGCGTTCCACGATACCGCCGGGGCCGTAGAGGTGCTCGTTCCGGTCGGCGGCGAAAAGACGGGCCGCGGTTTCAGGCCGCAGGGTGATTTCTCCCTTCAATACCTTGCGGAGCAGGACCCCCACAGGGCCGCCTGATGGCTCACTGGCCGCGTGGAAGGGAGGAAGGCCGGGTTCGGTAAAGCGCCTGCTTAGAAGTTCCAGTTGGGTGGTGGTCCCGCTTCCGTCGCCGCCTTCAAAGACCGCGAAATTATGTATAATGACCATGCCAGGGTTGTTATAGCACAAGGATAACATTGATAGATAGTATGGGCGCTGCTCCGCACCCACGCGGGGCAGAGCCCCGCGTGAACTACCCGATGACCGCTTCCTCAACGGGGGACCAGGGGCCCATCTCGCCTTTGCTGTTTTCGTAGCAGGTGGCGTAGTAGGCGGTCTTGCCCTTGTCTTCTTCCGTGTGCTGGACCACGTGGGAGGTCTTCCGGCTGAACCGGGAGTTGGGCAGCCGCGCCCCGGACGCGGGCTTCTCGCCGCCAACTTGCCAGGCGTAGCGCACGCCGTAGGCGTCCTCCGGTTTGGAGTGGTCGCCGCGTTCGACGTTGAGGCCGCGTACCAGGTGTTCGTAGTGGTAGCGCGTGGTTTCCACCGCCGTGTCCGGCTTGCTGGCGGGCGGGCCGTGGGGCGTGGG
>JAITLF010000221.1 GCA_031278025.1 Treponema sp. | reverse complement strand
TGACGCTGACGGTGAGTTTTGGTCTTAGCTTTTACGTTTTTCCCGGCATCCTTATGGCGGCCTTCTCCTGGCTGCTCCTTTCCCAGGTTTTTACTCCCCCAGAAAAATTCAATACCTCCCTGCATCATATCGTATCGGGGCTTGCGGTGATGATCTATCCGGGGTTTTTTATGTGTTGGATCATCCAGATGGCCCGCTTCCTTCACGCGGATCTGGTTATCCTGGGCTTCTTCTTTATCGTTGTGGCCAGCGATTCGGCGGCCTGGGCCATAGGTATGCTCTTTGGGGGGAACAACCGGGGGATCCTTCCGGCAAGCCCCAATAAGAGCGTTGCGGGTTTTATCGGCGGTTTTGCCGGGTCCATCCTGATCGGCCTGGGAGCCGCCCGGTTCTTTCCCGTGGCTTTTTCGTCGTCGATCCTGCCTTCTCTTTGGGCGGGTGTTATCCTGGGTTTTGTATCCGTAGTCGCCGCTTCCCTGGGAGACCTGGCCGAATCGGTCATGAAGCGGAGTTCTTCAATCAAGGATTCAGGCGGGCTTATCCCCGGCAGAGGAGGGGTCCTGGATTCCATAGATTCTCTCGCTATGGCGGCGCCGGTATACTACGGACTTTACCGGTTTCTTTTTAGATGACCGGGTTTTTCAAACCAGTTTTTTCCAACCTGACGTACCCGCCCACTGAGTACCGGTTGCGTTTCGCGCATAAAACCGGGGTTCGGAACATCAAAGCCGGGTCTCTGAGCGAAACGGGTTTATATCTGATCAGAGTTACTCTAAATCCGATCAGATTTACTCCATATCCGATCGGCAATGCTCCATTTGCGCGCGTGAAGATCAGGGCGCTGAACAGAACAACGGGTTTTGGAGCAGTCTCTTAGGCAACGAATAGTAGGGACATGAAGAAGCGGATAGCGGTTCTTGGGGCCACCGGGTCCATCGGGAAAAGTACTATTGACGTATTACGGGAAGGAAGGGAATATTTTGAGGTGGTCCTGCTCTCAAGCCATAGGGATGTTTCCGGCCTTCTTGTCCTTTCCCAGGAATTCCCCGGCGCGGCGCTAGTCCTGACCGGCCCGGAACCGGCACCGGAGGGTTCGGCCTTGCCCTCTGGCATCTATAGGGGGAAGGCCGGCCTGCTCCGGGCCATAGCCGAGACCGCGCCTGACCTGGCGGTGAACGGCATTGCCGGAGCGGCGGGACTGGAGCCGTCTTTGGCGACTCTGGAGGCCGGGGCGGATCTTGCCCTGGCGAACAAGGAAACCGTGGTCATGGCGGCCCCGCTGGTTTTCGCCCTGGCGAAAAAAAAAGGCCGCCGCATTTTGCCGGTAGATTCGGAACATCACGCCGTTTCAAGCCTGCTGGAAGCCCACTCCAGGGAGCATGTCGAGGAGATCATCCTTACCGCTTCGGGAGGGCCTTTTAGAACGCGGAAACGGGAAGATTTTGCCCAAATAACCGTGGAGGAAGCCCTGGCCCATCCCACATGGAACATGGGAGCTAAAATCACCATTGATTCGGCATCCCTGGCGAACAAGGGGCTGGAAGTGATTGAGGCGGCAGGGCTTTTCAACATGCCAGTGGATCGGATCACGGTGGTCATACACCCTCAGAGCATTGTTCATTCCATGGTGCGTCTGAAAGACGGCGCAGTGTACTCCCAGCTTTCCCGGCCTGACATGCGGCTTCCCATTCACAACGCCCTGTATTATCCTGAGTGTACGCCGTGTTCTTTGGGGCTTCTGGATTTTTCAGGCGGCCTGACGCTGGAGTTTGAGGCGCCGGATTTCGCGGCCTTCCCGATGCTTCCCCTGGCGTATGAAGCCGTCAAACAGGGGGGGCTTTATCCTGCGGCGTACAACGCCGCCAATGAGGAAGCGGTGGCGGCGTTTTTAACAAAAAAAGCCGGATTTCTTGATATATCCCGTATTGTTGAGTATGTTTTGGAGAGGGACTGGCATACAACCGGGAATCTTGAAAGCCCGGAAGCATTGCAGGTTATCGTGGAAGCTGACAGCGCAGCCAGAAAGATCGCCCATGCGTATTCCTTCGGAGAATAATCTATGCTCATAGCTAAAATCATTTTAGGTCTGTTGGGTCTTGGAATCGTGGTATTCATCCATGAACTGGGACATTTTCTTGCGGCCCGCCTGGTGGGTATTGATGTGGAAGCTTTCTCTGTAGGGTGGGGCAACCCCATCCTTAAAAAGAAGGTGGGGGAGGTGGAATACCGCATCGGTATGTTCCCCATAGGGGGCTATTGCAAGATGAAGGGGGAGAACGAGTTCCAGGAAGCCTACGGAAAGATAGAACAGGAAATTTCCCCGGTAACCGGCACCTACTACGGCGTCGGCCCGATACGGCGCATCATCGTATCCTTTGCCGGACCCCTCTTCAACCTGCTCTTCGCCGTCCTGGTGCTGGCGGTCATTTGGGGCGTGGGCTTTGAGATTCATACCCTGGATAACCGCATTGTCCTAGCGTCGGACGTGAACCCCGGCGATCGGTATCCCGCCGACGAATCGGGGCTTATGACCGGGGACCGGATTGTAAGAATCGGGAACAAGGTCGTAATCAACTTCCGGGATATACAGGAGGCCATAACCCCCTACCCGGAAAAGGACCTGGCGGTAATGGTGGAACGGGACGCCGCCATCCTGGAATGCACGGTGCGACCTGATCTTGACAAGACTACCGGGGCGGGAAAGATCGGGGTGTACTACTGGGCCGATCCGGTAGTAGGGGCGATTGTTCCAGAAAGCCCCGCCGCCATTGCGGGTATAGAAGTGGGAGACCGGATACGTACCGTCAACGGGAAAGCGATCCCCTATACGGCGGCCATGCTCGGCCTGTTTCGGGATCAGCCGCCGGTACTAACGGTAGAATACGAGCGGCAGGGCGGCATAAAAACCACGGATATCGTTCTCTCCTATACCGACGGCCAGATGGCGGATATAGGCATGGCCTACCAGACGATCCAATACCGTACCCCTTCATACTCGCCCGTAGGAGCCTTGGTACAGGGTGCCCAGGAGTCATGGAAGATCTTCGTTATCTCCCTCAAAAGCCTTGTCCTGCTCTTTAAGGGTATAGACCTGACTCAGGCCGTTTCCGGACCCATACGGATCACCTATATGGTAGGGGATGTGGCTGCCGAAGGCTTTGGTCAGAGCATAGGGGCGGGGTTAAGCGCTACCGCCAATTTTCTGGCCCTTATTTCCATTGCCCTCTGCATCATGAACCTCCTTCCCCTTCCGGTGCTTGACGGCGGCATGATCCTGCTGTTTATTGTCGAAATCATCAAAGGCCATCCCTTGCGGCCCAAGACCATCTATGCCTCCCAAACCGTGGGGGTGGTTCTGATCTTTGGGTTGATGATCTTCGCGGTCTTTGGGGACATTCTGTTCCTGGTCCGGCGTTGACGAGGCGGGCGTGAAAGGGGATCCGTCTTTTCCCTGTAAACAGGGTGCCGCCCGCCGGATTAGAAGGAAGCGCGGGGATAAAAGGAAGAGAGGGGATAAAATGAAGGCGGCTGTTTTGGAGGCAAAGTCCCTGGGAGCCTGTTGCACGGGGGGATTTTTGCGGTACTTTGGGGTAACGTCCATCCTGGCGGCGGGGTTTATAGCGGGTCTCCTCCTGCTTATCGGGGCGGATGTGCCGGCCCAGTCCGCAGATGCCCAGCTTATCCGCTTGGCCGGAAGGCATAATGGGCAGATAAACGCGATGGTCTATGACCAGGAGGACCGGGTTTTAAGCGCGGGAGCCGACGGCTTTTTGGGGATCTGGAACATCCGGAACGGCGGCGCTGAGGAGCGGTTTCAGGTAAGTTCCTACTCCCTGGTTTCCATGGCCCTGCGTCCGGGAGAACCCCAGGTGGCCTTTATCGAAAGTGACGGGCTGGGGCTTTACCGTATTTCCGCCTGGGACTACCACGAAAAGCAAAACCTTTTTATCCTCCGCTTCCGGGACCCTATCTCCTCTATCACCTATTCCGCAGGGGGAAATTTCATCATCCTATCCCGGAGCGCCCGGACCGGAGTCGTGTTCCTCCACCCCGAAACCGGCGAATTGTTACAGTCCCCGGAGAGCTTTTTCGAGTCGGTTTCCTTTGCCGCCACCGGCATATCTGAGCGGACCATGATATCCTATTCCCCCATAGGGGTCCTCTCCTACTGGGAATTGGAGTCCGGGAGAGAAATCCGTCACTTTACGGCGCCTCCAAACATCAGGACGCCTATTCTGTTTGGGAACAACCGTTTTTTTGGGGGCTTCGACAACCGCGACTTGGTGATCCTGGACGCGGTCTTGGGCAATGAGATACTGAGGAATTCCCAGGTTCCCCAGGGTATCCTATACCCTGCAGGTCAGGAACAGGCGGAATTTATCTGTCTGCCGATGGAGGGGAATCCCCGGATAATACGCTACGGCCTCAGTTCTGCGGGCAGGCTCGAAATTCGCAACTACGGGAACCTCCCTTCAAGCGAGAATTCTGCCGTTTCCCCGGTGGTTACGAGCATTGTCGCAGCCGACGCCGTCTCCTTCCTGGGAACCTCCGACGGCCGTATCTGGTCCCTGGCCGAAAACGGGACGGCCCGTGCCTTTGCGTACATGGAGCAGATTGTGGTACGGGAAGCCGACGCTTCGGGAAGGAATCTGGGCCTCATCACCGCTAATAATTTTTTAGGCTTTCTGCCCCTGGATTTCAAAGAATTCGTCGATCAGGAGCCTATTGTCCTTGAAAACGCAGGACAGTACACCCATATCGCCGCTGAAATAGTCCCCCGCGTCCCGTACGGGACCTTTCTTCTTTGGCAGTCCGAAGGCGGCAGGCAGGTTCCGTTGGTACGGAAATACCCCGGCGGCGGGCGGCTTACGCTGGACCAGGTTCCCCTGCAATTCCCCCTCCGTTCCGCTACGGTTTTGGGCAGTCTTGCCCTGTTCCTGGATGCGGTAGGAAACATAACGGTAGTCTCTCTGGATACCGGAGACCTCCGCTTCTCTTTTTTCGCCGCTGGCGCCCTGGACGCGGCTTTTATGGATGCCCGGAACATCGTCATAGGCCGGAGCGCCGTCCTGGGGAATACCCCCTTCCTCAAGGTGGACATCACCACCGGCGAGACCGTGCCTCTTGCGTATCCTGCCGCCATCGGCGCCCGGATCTACCGGAGTGAAAATGGCACCCTCTACGGCGCGGGCGTAACGAGCGGGACGGATGGCATCAGGACCAGCATCCTCCGTCTGGACACCGCCAATCCCTCCCTGTCGGCGCGGTTGGTTGAGTATCAGGGCGAGGACACGGGGTTCGGCATTGCGGAAAGCGGCGGGATTCTGGCCTCTACCATAGGTGGGGACAGGGTAACCTATTACGGCGCTTTGGGCCTCGCCGTCTTTGAACGGAGCCCCGGCCTGCCCCTGCGTCTTATCAACGGCGGAAACCGGTTCATCACCCTTGACGCCGAAGGCAACGTCGCCTGGTACGATAACCAAACTGGAGAATTACTGGCCCTGTTGCGGTTCTACCCCAGCGAATGGGTTCTGGAACAGCGGGACGGTCCGCAGAGAAGAGGAAGGCTTCTTTATAACGAGAGCCTCTCCGCAAACTAACCGATTTTGTGGACAGACCTTGAAGAGGGAACCGGTTTTCGCTTTGGGATCATTTAACCGAACCCAGAATACCGGCAACAAAACGCTTTTGCTGGGTAAAGAACAGTATTACCGTAGGCAGCGTACAAACGCTTACCGCAAGCATCAACATGCCATAGTCGGTGGTATAGCCTGCGGTAAGCCCGGTAATCAGGAGCGGCATGGTTCTGCTTTCCTGGCTTTGCATGATAACCAAAGGCCAGAGGTAACTGTTCCAGTTATTCATAAACGTAACAATGGCGGCGGCAGCGAGAGTCGGCGCCATTACGGGCAGATATATTTTCGCGTAAATACCGAATTTTCCCATGCCGTCAACCCGTGCGGCTTGTACAATTTCATAGGGAAAAGACATGCTGCTCTGCCTGAAAAAGGAAATAAGAAACGCCGTCGAAATTGAAGGCAAAATAAAACCTATCGTTGTATCAAGCAGGCTCATAATGCTGAACATCTTGAACAGGGGTATCATCACCGAAGCAAAGGGGACCTTCATCGACAGCAACAACACCGACATAAGCCGGTCTTTGTTTTTATCCCGGTAAATCTGAAAGCCGTAACCCGCCATGGGGCACACAAGCAGGCTTACCAAAGTACCGGCAAGGGTATTCCGCAGTG
Source organism: Treponema sp. (assembly GCA_031278025.1). The sequence continues at coordinate 2,831 of JAITLF010000221.1, read as the reverse complement.
AATTAAAAAATGACCGTCCCACATTTACGGTGGTAAAAAAATTTTCAGGTTTTCGAAAAAATACGTTCCGAACAATACCCGCCCTTTGATAATATCAACGCTTTTGTTTGTAGATGCCGAGATCCTCCAGAGAAACGGAAACGCAGAAAAAATTGAGACAATTATCAAAAAACCATACATAAGGGGCATATACACATTGATTTGTTTTTTCATGCCTTGTCTCCTGCTTTCATCTGGACAAACGACAACAGGGCTACCATGATCAATATGGCGTAGGAAACCGCCGAAGCGTATCCGAATTGCGGATTATATACGAATGAAAGATCGTAAATATACAGTGAAATGGTTCCGGTAGCCGTCCCCGGCCCTCCGCGGGTTAGATTTTTTACTTCGTCAAAAAGCTGAAGCGTGCCGTTGGTTGACATTATGGAAGTAAGCAGGATAACCGGTTTTAAGAGGGGCAGGGTGATCTTGAAAAACTGCTGAGCCGGGGAGGCGCCGTCTATACGGGCCGCCTCGTAAACTGCGTAATCAATATTTTGCAGTCCCGCAAGATAAAAAATCGTATTGTAGCCGGTCCAGCGCCAGGTAATAACCAGAATAATAATCAGCTTGGCGAATATCGGATGGGACAACCAACTGATGGCGGAAGAAATTAACCCTGTTTTCAGAAGAAAAAAGTTTACAATCCCGTCGGGGGCGAAAAAGGATCTGAAGATCATCGCCGATGAAACAAGCGCCGTGGCGCAGGGCAAAAAAATCAGGGTCCTGAAAAAACCCTTGAACTTGAGTTTATCATAATTCAGGATCGAAGCGAGGATCAGGGCAAGAAACAGCATAACCGGAACCTGGATAATCAGGTACTGAAAAACATTTGCTACGGAGCTTAAAAAAGTGCCGTCCTCGAAAAGCCTGCGGTAATTCCGGATTCCGGTAAAACGGAGATTGTTTCCCAGCCCGGATTGCAGGGACAGGATAAAAGCCTGAACCATTGGATAGAAGGAAAATCAACAACGCTGCGGGGGTAACAAAAAACCATCCCCACTTGTTGTACTTTTTGAATGGCGGCGCTTTCGTTTTCAATTTCTTCTCCCCCTATCCCCGTTACCAAACTATTGACCAATAAGGAACTCGGTATCCTTCTGCGCCTTTGCCAGGGCCGTATCTATGGCGGTTCCGTTTGCGATGTCTATCAGAGCCAGGGCCACGTTATTCCGCGCTTCGTAATTAAAGACGCCGAATTTGATTCTTGGCACCTTCCCAGCGTAGTCTACAATATTCTGGTAGATTTTTTGCCCCCCAAAGAAGGCGTTGGACTGTGCGTAGACCGCAGATTGGCTTGCCGGAAGCCAGGTGGCAATAGCGCCGGAAGAAGGCAGGATGGTATCATACAGCTCGGTGCTGCCGGCAAAGGTCTTGCTAAGGAAATCAAAAGCCCCCGCCGGATTTTTTGAATTGGCAAGAACTATCCAGCTTGATCCGCCCGCGCTGGAATAATTGGTTCCGCCTGCAATATCAAGCTTGGGAGTGCTGACTACCGTCCATTTGCCCGGCTGGGAAGCCTCCGCCGTTATGGACCCCACAATCCAGCAACCGTTAACAGTCGCCGCCACCGTCCCGCTGTTCAAGGTGGCGATATAGGCGTTCCAATCGGCAACCAGCATGATAATGCCGGCGTCAACCATAGCCTTGTACACCCGTGCCGCTTCTTTTAGTACCTCGTTATTTGCAAGGTTCACCTTTCCCTGATCGTCAAAGAACCAGGAACCGACGCTTTGCAACATGATGGGAACAAGATCATTTTCGTTTCCCACGGCAGAAATCATGGCCAGGCCGGTCTTTGATTTTACGGTTTTACCATGCTCAATGAACTGATCCCAGGTAATGTTCTCAAAATCACTTGCCGCGAGCCCCGCCTGTTCGATAATATCCGTGCGAAGGAACGTGGCGCTTGTGCCGTTATCAAAGGGAACGCTGTATTTTTTGCCGTCGATAGTGGATACGTCTACCTTGTATTGGGCAAACTGGGAAACATCAACCATGCCGTCAATCGGCAAGAACCCTTCCGGAAAATTGGTGATATTCTTCTGAATGGCGTTGTCCTGCATCAGGATAATGTCCGGCAAATTTCCCGTCTGCCCTGAACTAAAAGAGGTAGTCAGTTTCTGCTGCAGATCGTCCCAGGGGGTTTCAACCACGGTTACCGTAACATTGGGATGATCGTTCCGGTATATCTTTGCCGCCTCATTCATGGCGTACACATTAAACGCAGGGTCCCAGCACCACACGGTAAGGGTTACCGGCGCATTTGGATCCTCCGGGGCCGGGGCTTCCTTCTTGTTATTGCAGCCGGTAAGGAACGCCATCATCCCGGCGAGCAGAATAGTTCCTAAGAGACATCGTTTTTTCATATTCACATCCTCCATAATATAGATTATTTCTTATGCTACCATCGGTTCCTTAAATCCGCAAGGTACAAAAATACCGGACCGGGGCGGGCGGGTTAAAAAAGGGGTATAGAAGGGATAAAAAAAGCCGACAGCGGCGAGACTGGAGGTAATAATGATCTCTTATCGAGTTATCATCATCACCCTTTTGGCAGTGACAGCCTTCGCCAAAGGCTGGGAAGACATCGAAGTGATAGCCATAGATGGGAAAACCCTGCGGGGGAGCGTTAATACCCGACAGGGGACTATCCGCCTAGTCAGCGCCTGGGCAACGGAAAACCGGCTGGTGTTTGCCCAGGTAAAGACCGAAGAAAAAAGCAATGAAATCACCGCGATACCGGCAGTATTGGCGATGATGCCCTCACGGGGTGCATAGCGGCGATA
>JAITLF010000205.1 GCA_031278025.1 Treponema sp. | reverse complement strand
GGAGGAGTCTCCGCGACTCGCGGAGGAGTCTCCGCGACTCGCGGAGGAGTCTCCGCGACTCACGGAGGAGTCTCCGCGACTCGCGGAGGAGTCTCCGCGACTCACGGAGGAGTCTCCGCGACTCACGGAGGAGTCTCCGCGACTCACGGAGGAGTCTCCGCGACTCGCGGAGGAGTCCCCGCTGGTCGCGGACCCAGGTCTGGAACGTGTACAGCCTCCCGTAAAACGGTTACCGCTCCCGGAAACTTTTAATGCCCGCGCCCCGGGCTTTGGGCCGGTTCTTCTTCACCCGGTAGATAAGATACCCGGTTCCCCCTGCAAGTACGCAGGTGAGGACCGAACCCAAAACCCCCGCGAGGGAGGTTCCCCCGGCGGAACCGGCTTCCCCCTCAGCGGGCGGAAAGCCGTAATCGGGCATAAAGGCCGTCGCTCCCTGTATGGCCTCGGCACGATGGAACGCGGGCCCGGCGGCTTCCAGTTCCGCGGCCCCGCCTCCCGCGCCCAGGGTCCTTTCCATAGCCCACTCCAGGCCGTCAGGATAGGCGGAGGCAAACAGGGACAAGAGCCCGCCAGTGATAAGGGTAATCACCCCAAGGCAGGCCACTACCTTCTTCAGGGAAATCCCGGCTTCCAGGGGTTCCCCCCTCAGGACGCTTTCGGGGATCTCTGGCCGCAGGGCATAGACAAAGTTCAAAACCCCGGCGGTAATGACGCCTTCTACCAGGCCGATGGCCAGGTGTATGGGCTGCATGAGGAGGACGAAGACGGAAAACGGCAGGGCGGTAATCCCCGAAAGCTGGGTTTCCGCCACCACGCCGAATGCCCCGGCCTGAAGGCCGGCGGCCACCGCCAGGATTGACACGGCGCTTACCTTTTTGGCGGAACGGCCGGTTTTTAGGAGGGGCTTAAAGATGAGGGGATACACGATGAGGCAGGGAACCACCCCCATATTGAAGATATTGCACCCCAGGGCCAAAAGCCCGCCGTCGGCAAAGAACAGGCACTGTATTACCAGCACCGCCGCAAGGGAAAGAAGCGCCGGATACGGCCCCAGAAGCCCGGCAAGCAGAACGCCGCCGCCTATATGCCCGCTGGAACCCGTACCGGGAATGGTAAAGTTTATCATCTGAGCCGCAAACACAAAGGATGCGGCAACCGCCATAAGGGGGACCTTCTTTTCCCCCAGCTCATTTTTTATTTTCGCCGATGCGTAAGCCACCGAAGCGGCGCTTACCAACCAGCCGGCGCCTCCCACCGCGGGGGAAATCAGCGCGTCAGCCATGTGCATAACCATACCTCCATACGTTAGAAACGTTGTTCCTCCTGTCCGGCGGGCAGGCGTTCCGCCTGCATGCGGTTGATCAGGTTCGCCTGATAACCGGCGCCAAACCCATTGTCTATGTTCACCACCGATATTCCGGGGGAACAGGAATTGAGCATCCCCAGCAGGGCGGAAAGGCCGCCAAAGGAAGCCCCGTAACCCACGCTCGTGGGCAGGGCTATCACCGGCGCGGCGACCAGCCCGGCAATGACCGACGCCAGCGCCCCTTCCATGCCCGCCGCGGCAACCACGACGGCGGCCTTCCGTATCTCAGGCAGCCGGGAAAAGAGCCGGTGTATCCCGGCCACCCCCACATCAGGGATCAGCGTAACCCGGCTCCCCAGGAATTCGGCGGTATTGGCCGCCTCTTTCGCCGCCTGAAGGTCCGAGGTCCCGGCGGCCACAACCGCCACCAGACCCTTCCGCTCCTCAGGCGGCGCCACGCTCCCTATTGTCAGGGTCCGGGCGGTTTCATCGTACCTTCCTTCGGGAAAGCGGCGGAGTATGCGGGCGGCCAGGTCCGGCCCGGCCTTCGTCCCCAGCACCGGCAGGGACAGCTCCCGCATCCGGATCATGATGGCTTCAGCCTGATCCGCGGTCTTCCCCAGGCAGTAGACAGCTTCGGGGTATCCGGTCCGCTCCGCCCGCCGGGTATCCGGAACCGCGAAATCAAGGGCGCCCCCGCTGGGGGAACCCGCCGGGGCCGGCGCGGCCATCATGCCTCCGGGCCTTTCAGGAGGCGGTTCAGGCTTCCCATGACGTATCCTTCAAGCTCCAGGGCGACAAACAGGAACCCCAGGGACTTGAGGCCGCGGGAAACCTGATCCGCCAGGGCGCCGTCAAAGAAGCGCCGGCGTTCTTCCGGGGCGGCTTCTATCCGGGCAATGTCCCCGTGGGAACGGACCCGGAACTGCCTGAAGCCCCTGTCCCGCAGGTAGTCCTCGGCCTTTTCCACACGGGCCAGCTTGTCCCGGTCTATCCGCTCCCCGTAGGGGATGCGGGACGCCAGGCACGCGAAAGCCTGCTTGTCCCAGGTGGGCAGGGCGAAACGCCGGGAAAGCTCCCGAACCTCGGCCTTTGTCAGGCCGGCCTCCCGGAGGGGGCTGCAAACGCCGAGTTCCTCCAGGGCTTTAAGGCCCGGGCGGTAATCCAAAAGATCGTCCCGGTTTGACCCGTCCAGCACGGCGGCGATCCCCCGTTTCCGGGCTTCTTCCAGGATACGGCTGAATTCCCGCTTCTTGCAGAAATAGCACCGCCGGCCGGAATTGGCCGCCACCTCTTCGTCAATCTCATCTTCGTCAATCCACACGTGCTCAATCCCCGTCTGCCCGGCGATGCGGGCCGCCCACTCCCGCTCGCTTTGGGGCAGCATGGGGGACGCGACGGTAACGGCAATGGCCTGGTTCCCCAGGGCCGCAACTGCGGCGTAACAGAGAAAAGAGCTGTCCACCCCGCCTGAAAAAGCCACCGCCGCGCTCTTCCGCCCGGCAATTATCCGGCGGAGGCTTTCGTATTTTTTTTCCAGGGTGTGATCGGCGGGACAGGTGGGATACTCAGCGTTCCCGGCTAAAGACTGCATAGGTTTCCGCTCCTTAGGGTTCTTTTTTCCTGAGCCGAAGGCCGCAGATACCCGGCCTTTCGGTAAAACAGGGGAGGAAGTTCATTTCCGGAATTTCCCTTCACGGGATTATGGGGGGTTCAGGTCCGCCGGGGCTTCATGCCCCGGTTGTTCGAGCATAGCGGCCCGGAGACGGATTTGTCAACCACAGCGGGGCGCCGCCCACCCCTGACGGGCTTCTCTCTGCTCCTCGCGGGGCTCCGCCCCGCCGGCAGGCTGCCCCGGATGAAGCCGCCGAGTGGACGGGGGGCGGTCATTCCGCTAAACTGAACCCGTTGGTACGGTGTTTTCCCGTGCCGCCGCAGGATATTCGCGGGATACCGGATAAAAAAGAGGCGTCGGGCATGAAAAGAAAAGTTCCCCTAAAGGCTCTGGATATCGTGGTTATCCTTCTGGCCGTGGGGCTGACGGGATTTTCCGCCTTCGCGGCATACGGAAAGCCCCGGAATACCCCGAGGGTGGCGATCTCCGGTTCAGGCCGGGAATGGGTTTTCCCCCTGGATGCCGACGAAACGGTGGCGGTTTCCGGCCCCCTGGGAACTACCGTCGTGCGGATTCGGGATAACCGGGCATGGGTGGAATCCTCCCCCTGCGCCAATCAGGTCTGCGTGGCCGCGGGGCGCGTGCATCGCCAGGGGGAATGGGTGGCCTGCCTGCCCAATACCGTGTTTTTAGCGATCGAAGGGCAAGAGGCGCGCCGGAATGTTCCCGACAGTACAACCTGGTGATGTTCCGGTCCCCGGATGCGGTCCGGATGCCGGAGGGAGCCTTAAAAATCCCGGCGCCCGCAAAAGCCTGGCCCTGCTGGGGGCTTTTTGCCTTTTTCTTTCTGCCCTTGAGTACCTGATACCGAAGCCGCTGCCGTTTATGCGCCTCGGCCTGGCGAACCTGCCCCTCCTGCTGGCCCTGGATATTTTTCCCTTTTCTGCTTTTCTGGCGCTGGCGGCGGTTAAGGTTTTGGGCCAGGCCCTGATCACCGGAACGCTGTTTTCTTATATTTTTCTGTTTTCCCTGGCAGGGACTTTTTTTTCTGCGGCGGCCATGTACGGCCTCCGCCGCCTGCTGGGGCGGGGCCGCATCAGTTTTATCGGCGCCGGCACGGCGGGGGCCGTGGTCTCCACCATAACCCAGCTCCTTCTGGCGTGGCTTTTTGTCTTTCGGGACAACGTGCGGTACCTTGCCCCGCCCTTTCTGGCTGCGGGGGTGATCACCGGCTTCGCGCTGGGGCTTTTTGCCGAACATTTCGCCGGCGGTTCCCGGTGGTATGCCCGGCGCCGGGTGCGGTGAAGGTTCCGTGAAAAGGCTGGAGCGCTTCCGTTCCCGGCGGAGGAACGCCTGCGAGGGGCTTTTCAGTTCCCGGTCGCTGTGTATCGCGGGGCTCCTTACCATGCCCGCCCTTCTTTTTAACCCCGACACGGGTTTCAGAATCCTTCAGTTTTTCGGCTTCTGGTTTTTGTCCTGGCTTTCGGGCAAAAAGAACAATCCCTTCGTAACCCTGGCAGTCATCCTGGGGGTTGTGGCGTTTAATCTCCTGGCGCCGTACGGCCAGGTGTTGGTCTCCGCCGGTATGTTCAAGATAACCCGGGGCGCCTTGATGGCGGGTATTCACCGGGCGGTAACGCTGGAGGGGCTCGTCATGCTTTCCCGGATCAGCATACGGCAGGACCTGAGGATCCCCGGCGTGTTTGGGGAACTTATCGGCGAGTCCTTCCGCCTCTTCGCCGTCATTACGGACTCAAGGCGGCGCATTACCGGAAAAAGCCTGATGAAAGATATTGACGATCTGATGACCGAGTTGAGCGGGGACGGGCCGGCAGCCCTGGGGGAAGAAGCCCCGCCGCGGGGTCCCGCCGAACCCGCCCCCAAAAGCAGGACGACCGCCGCGGGGTATATCATTCTTGCCGCCGTGATCATCCTGTCCTGGCTTCCCCTGATCTTCATGCTTGCGCTTCCAGCGAAAAACACTATCCCTGTTTAACCGCGGCACGGGCGGGACACGCGGTATTTGCCGGAGGGCGCCGGGAACCGGCGGGGCCCGTAACCCGTACCGGCGCGTGCATCCATAGCGGCGGCCGGGCCGTTACGGGTTCGGGCTTTGAGTACCCCGCCGTTCCCCGGCGGGGTCCCCGCTTTCAGGGAACATCTATGGAAGGGGATCACGCTTCAAAAATAGTTAGAATTCCACTTGACAGAATGTACTAGCATGCTTATCATTGTACTGTATGAATAGTACAATGATGAAATAACGCGGACAGACTACGGAGGGTATGCCATGACGGTGATAAAAGCGGAAAATCTGGTGAAAGACTACGGCCTGAACGGGCTTACGGTACATGCGTTACGGGGGGTGAACCTGGAATTTCAGAGCGGGGAGTTTGCCGCCGTTGCCGGGCCTTCGGGGAGCGGTAAATCCACCTTCCTGCATCTGGCGGGCTGCCTGGATACCCTCACCGGGGGCAGCCTGAGCATAGGAGGGCAGAATGTTGCGGGGCTTTCGAAAAAGCGGCTTGCCCTTCTGCGCCGGCACAACATCGGCTTTATCTTCCAGGCGTATAACCTTATCCCGGTGTTGACGGTGATGGAGAACATCGCCTTTCCGCTGACCCTTCTGGGGGTGGATAAGGGCGGGATCCGCGACCGGGTTACCCAGGCCCTCCGCGAGGTGGGGCTTGAAGGGATGGAGAAGCGGCGGCCCAGGGAAATGTCCGGCGGGCAGCAACAGCGGGTGGCCATTGCCCGCGCCCTGGTAAAGCGCCCGGCCCTGATCCTGGCAGACGAGCCCACGGCGAACCTGGACTCGAAAATCGGCCGGGGGATTCTGGAACTGATGCTGCGGCTCAACAAAAGCGAAGGCACCACCTTTATCTTTTCAACCCACGATCCTATGGTGATGGACTTTGCCCGCCGGATCATCCGCATCCGCGACGGCCAAATCGAATCGGACGCGGTGAAGTGAGGGGAACCCTATATGACGATAGCAAGCGTGATTGAGTTAAAGCGTCTGGCCCTGCGGAATCTGGCCCGGCATAAGGTCAAGACCGTCCTCACCGTCGCCGCGGTAAGCATCAGCGTGGGCCTCTATATTGCCGCGGACGGCTGGCTTACGGGGGTGAACATTGATTCCCTGCGGAATATCGCCAACTTCGAGATCGGCGCGGCGAAACTCCAGGCCAGGGCGTATTACGACAAAAAGAACGAACTCCCCATGTACGAAAATTTCGGCGGCTGGGAGCGGCACGCCGCCGCTCTGGACGGGGCGGGCTATGACAGCGCGCCCCGCTTTGTGTTTACCGGGACCATCTACTCGGAATCCCTGTCCGCGCCCATGCAGTTCATCGGCTGCGATCCGGCGGCGGAAGCGCGGCTTCTCCATTACCCGGAGTATATTGAGTCCGGCCGTTTTATCAGACCCGGCGCCTTCGAGATAGTTTTGGGGGCGGTAACGGCGGATAAACTCAAGGTGGGAATCCCCCAGCGGCCCACCCTGAATGAACTTGAATTGGATATTCTCCCCGGCCTCCCCCCGGAGTAACGGGGCTTCGTGCGGGGTCTCTACGAGCCTTCGCCTGCAAGGAGCGGCGGCTTCTTCGCGCCGGCAGAGGCGGCCCCTTCGCGGCACGGGGAGGAACGCCGGGCCTTAAGAAAAAACATCCCCCCGGCGGATATGGATCGCTATTGGCGGCTCCTGGCGGATGCGGGGCGGATGAACGTGCAGATCTCCACGGTCATCGACATCAAGGCCGCCCCCGAATCGGTGCGGAAGGAAAAATTCGACGCGGAGGTGGCCCCGGCCTTAGGTGTGGAAGAACGGGAACTTTTTCACCAGGCCTATGAGTTTGATGAACTTACCGAAGCCTGGTACCTCGCTTCCGAAGACGAATCGCTCCAGGCCGGGGTTTTGGCCGCCATGCTCCGGGTGGATTACGCCGGGGCCATACGGCATGTGAACCAGCTTATCTCCGCGGTAGTGGTGGGAGTCGTCAATTCCCCCAATCCCAAGACCAACAACAACACCGCCTGGCTCCCCCTGGATGTGCTGCGGGACGAGGCGGGGCTTATGCTGGAAGGCCGGGTTACGGAACTCCTCATCCGGGTAAAGAACGCCGACGACGCGAAAGTCCCCGGAGCGGACGAACGCCCCGAAGCCATCAAGGCAGCCGTGGCCGGCAAGGCAGCCGGCCCGGCCTTGCCGGGGGCCTTGCCGGGGGCCTTGCCGGGGGAACTGGACATTTTCCCCTGGGAAGCCTATGCCGAGGACTATCTCGCCGCCTCCAGGGGGGACAATGTTACCACCCAGGTCATGATCATCATCCTCTTCATCCTTTCCTTTATGGGGATCGCCAACACCATGCTCCTGGCCATCCTGGAACGCACCCGCGAAACCGGCATGATGCGGGCGCTGGGCATGACAAGCGGCCAGCTGATCGTTACCTACATGGCGGAGGCGGGCATGGTGGGCTTTTTCGGCTCCCTTGCCGGCATTGCCCTCGGCTGCCTCATCAATATCCCCATGGTGAAGTACGGCATTGACTTTACCGCCATGACCGAATCCATGGGCGGGGACATCGGCTACCGGGTTACCGGCGTTTACCGCTCCACATGGAATATCCCGGTAATCATCGGCTCCGGCATCATCGCCACGATCCTGGCTTCCTGCATGGCCTTCCTCCCAACCCGGCGGGCCCTAAAGATGCCGATCACCGAAAGTCTGCGGTTTGAATGAAGGTTAAGCGGGAGAAAAGTGAGGAGGGAGGAGGATTGAGTATGAGAACCAATCTATTTTCGGATGTGGATTATATCGCCCGGATGAGTATGCGGGCTTCCACAGGAAGCGGGCTTCCACAGGAAGCGGGCTTCCACGGGAAGCGGGCTTCCACGGGAAGCGGGCTTCCCCAAGAAGCGTCATGGGGTTCCCGCAAAGAGAGCGGCTATTGCCTCTTGCCCAAGGGTATCAAAGTCCGCGGGAACGGCGATGCGGCCCTTCAAAAAACCAATGCGCGTTGGGGAGTGAGCAGGGCGGGGGCATTAAACATTCTTAGGGAACAGCCGCCACAGGTTCCCTTACCGCCGCCGGCGGCAACGACGCCTCGCCAGACTTCATCATGATGTCCGGCGCGGTTTCTGACGGCGGCGGGGCCTGCGGCGTGTAAACCCGGTTTTACGGGGTGCAAACCCGGGTTTTTGCGCCGGAAAAATGTTTTTGCGCTGCGGAAAAGTATTTTTGCGCTGCGGAAAAATGTTTTTGCGCTGCGGAAAAATGTTTTTGCGCTGCGGAAAAGTGTTTTTGCGCTGCGGAAAA
>JAITLF010000194.1 GCA_031278025.1 Treponema sp. | reverse complement strand
CGGCTCGCCTCCGCCGCCGTGAAGATAGTCTTGTTCGTATCGTCATTCAGCACCACAAGCTCCATGAAGTTGTAGATGCCCTTTAGCTGGTCCGTGGAAGGCCCGGCAAGGAACCGGGCCGCCGCCGCGTCATCCCCCAGGGAAAGGCGGATGTCCACGGTAAAGGGAGCCGGCCCGCCGTCCCCCTGCCGCTGCGTGGGGACGGCGCCGCCGGGCGCCGCCGGGGGAATGGCGGTGATAGGGTTGAAACATCCTGCCAGCAAAACCGACAGAACTCCGGCAACAACAAGGAAAACACGTTTCGCGGTTTTCATAGAGAACCTCCTGAGACTAAGGGAATATAAGGAAATAAAGAGAGCTAGTAGGCAGAAAACCCGTGCCGGCGGTTGCGCCGGTGGCCGGGGAAATAGAGAAGGGGGAGGGGGTGGGGGTCTTAGAAACGAATGGGGGGGGGGGTAACTTATTGCCCGTTTTCCGCAGCGGGGGGGGCCAATCAATCATCATTCGCTCCTCTTTTCGGTAATGCGCTAGTACTTACTATAGCGCGGAACCCTAAAAAAACAATCCCTTAGAATGTTTAATGCGCCCGGCCTGGGGCGCGTTCAGTTCGGCCTGTCCTCAATTTTGGCGTGTCGTAATTTGGGTTTGCCGCAATCTGGCGTGTCGCAAAGTGAAAAAAAATTTCTTGACAGGTCCCGATTTAGTCTGATACACTAAAAAAACGAAAAAAAATATCACCCTGCGGATTAAGAAGGGACAAAAAGGGGGGAGTGTACATTGAAGGTTTCTTTTGGTTTCACCCCTCTTTGGGAAAAGGAGGACCCGGTTCTGTGGGATGGGCGGCTGGGGCTTCTCTGTAATCAGGCCGCATGGCATGCGGAGACCGGGGAGTACCTTTTTGAAACCCTCCTTCGGCGGGGGAACTTGAAAAGGCTTTTCATCCCTGAACACGGCCTCTTTGGGGAACTTCAGGATCAGGTAAAGCTGGACGATACCGGAACCTATGCCGGTTTGGGGCTTGGGGAGTGTGAACTGGTCTCCCTGTACGGGTCGGACGAAGCCGCCCTGTGCGTGGGGCCGGAAAAACTGGCCGACCTGGACGGGCTGGTGGTGGAACTCCAGGATGCGGGGGCCCGGTACTACACCTATCTTTCCACGCTGCGGAATCTTTTTATTGCCCTTAAAAATCGTCCCCTTCCGGTCTGGCTCCTGGACCGGGAAAATCCAGCCGGCACCCAGGTGGAGGGCAGTCCGCTTAAAGCACGGTATGCTTCTTTCATCGGCATTGAGGGGATTCCCCACCGCTACGGGCTTACGATTGGAGAGATGGCCTGGTATGTTTATGCGGAACTGAGGGCGGATTTTCCCCTCTGCGTCATTTCCCATAAGGTTGCCGATCCCCGTTTTTTTCCCTGGACCATAGCCCCTTCCCCGAATATCTCCGGTTTTCATACCGGTATCTTTTATTCCGGCCAGTGCCTTTGGGAAGGGACCAACGTGAGTGAAGGACGGGGAACCACCAGGCCTTTCGAGGTCTTTGGCGCTCCCTGGATGGAACATCTTATGGACTATAACCGGAGGATGGGTTTTTCTACCTGGAACGAGGCGGGGCATCCCCTTGCGGACCGGGGGGCGTTCCTGCGCTGGCACCGTTTTATTCCCGGCTTCCACAAATACCAGGGGCAATGCTGTTTCGGCTTTCAGTTGATTCATCATCCGGGCAAATACTACCACGCTCTGCTCCACGCGCTGAGGATCATCCGTTTTATGGCGGAAAACAGCGAAGAGTTTTCCTTCCTGCCGGGGAAATATGAGGCGGGGAATGACCGTCCGGCTATTGAACTATTGGCGGGGGATCCGGTGATTCTGGATTACCTGACGGACAGCAGTTTTGACGATGCGGATTTAACCGATTACTTCAGGCAGGAAGAAACGGCGTGGATCGAAAAAACAAAGGAGTTCCGGTTTTATGATGAAGACTTGTATCAGGTAAGTTAAGACCCACGCGGAAATACCGTGCGGGACATTCTATTCCCGCGCGGGTCTTAAGCGCATATTTTATGAGGAGGAGAAACAATGAAAAAATCGGCGATTTTATTTCTATGTGCGGTTTGCGCCGCGTCTTTGGATTTTGCCGGCTGCGCCAAGCAGCAGGACGGGTCATCCGGAGGGAAGACGGTACTCAACTTCTGGTCCTGGCGGACTGAGGATGTGGATGCCTACGAGGAGCTGTTCAAAATCTTCGAGGCCCAAAATCCTGACATTGACGTGGTCCATACCGCGCACCGGAACACCGAATACAACACCATTCTGGCGGCGGCGCTCAATGGCGGTTCCGGGCCGGACGTGTTCATGGCCCGGTCCTACGGCGGGTTTGAAGCCTTTGCCCAATCCGGCTACATGCAGGCCCTGGACGATCTCATGCCGGAACTGAAAAATTTCAACGATGCCAATCGCCGGGGTTGCACTTCGGTAACCGACGGAAAGATCTACGGGGTCCCTATGGCAAGCCAGACCTGCGTGATCTTCTACAACACGGATATTTACCGCAAACTGGGCCTCAAGGTTCCCGTAACCTGGGATGAATTTATCGCCAATCTGGAGGCCATAAAAAAGGCGGGGATAACCCCCATTGGGTTTGGCGGTAAAGATGCCTGGGATTTTGAAACCATGCTGGGCAACCTTGCCCCCAATTTTTACGGCGCAAACGGGTTTTACGAAAAAGTACGGGCGGGGCAGACGACCTTCCAGGATCCTGCCTTTATCGGGGCCATCGAAAAGCTCAACCAGCTCAAGCCCTATGTGCCGGACATGGTGCTGGGTGTGAGCTATGACGACGCCCGCGCCCTTTTCATCAACGAACAGGCCGCCCACTTCCTGGGAGGTTCCTACGACGCTGCGTATTTTACCGTCCAGAATCCTGCTCTCAAGTACGACATTATGAAACCGCCGGTTGCCAAAGCGGGAGATACCAGCTATGTATCGGTTTACGCTGACGGCAGTTACGCCATGAACACCGCCACAACCCAGAAGGACGCCGCCCTCAAGCTCCTTAAATTTTTTGCGGGAAAAGAAACCGGGGAAATGCACGTAAAGGCGATTCAATGGGTTACCGCAGTTCCGGGTGTAAACACCGCTGGGGATCCGTTTATTACCAAGATACTCGACTTCCAAAAGAACAACACCCCGCATATTTTTGTGGTAGGGTTCCGTTACGGCCAGCCCACCGGGTCCGCCGAAGTCCAGGCTGCCTTGCAGGGGATGTACGGCGGCCAGATGAGCCCCGCGGATGTTGCCCAGAAGGTCCAGAACGGGGTTGCTACCTGGTTTGATCCGTTCAAAAAATAAGTATTGCTGAGTCTGTTCCAAACCCCCGGGGGGCCTTGTCCCCGTGGGGGTCGTTACGGGGGCAACGCACCCTCCTAAAACCAGGAGAACACCATGCAGAATAAGGAAATAAACACGGGCCTTTGGATCTTCTTTTTCGTCTTTCCCGGTTTGGCGGTAGTTTTTGTATTTATCCTCTTGCCTCTTTTTGTTTCGCTTTTCAACAGTCTTTTCAGTTGGAGGCAGCTTCTTCGGGGGGAGTTTATCGGCCTTGATAATTTCAAGACCATTTTTTTTACCTACCCCTACAAGGAACGTTTCTTTAACGCCCTGGGAAATAACCTGAAGTGGTTTCTTACCACCATGATTGTGCAGAATTCCCTGGGGATGCTTTTTGGCTATATGCTTTCCCGGCGTATTCCAGGACACGAATTTTTTAAACGGGTCTTTTTTATCCCGGTACTCTTTTCTATTGTCGTGGTTAGTTTTCTCTGGGGGCTGTACCTTAGACCCAACGGACTTGTCAATGAATTTTTAAAAATTATAGGGTTGAATAACCTGGTCCATGCATGGCTGGGGGAAGAAAAACTAGCCACCTTTTCCATCATAGTTGTCAATATCTGGCGCTGGGTTGGGTTTCCCTCTCTGGTGTTTCTGGCCGCTGTTGACGGCGTTCCCGCAGACTGTATTGAGGCCGCCTACCTGGACGGGGTAGGAGAATGGAAGATGTTTGGCCGCATCATCTTTCCCTTGATTCTGCCTTCGGTAACCGTCATCGCGGTCCTCACCATCATCGGAAGCCTCAACGTCTTTGAGCAGGTCTTTACCATGACCGGCCCGGAAGGGGGGCCGAATTATGCCACCGATACCCTGGGGACCATGTTCTACCGCACCGCCTTCGGCGGGGTGGATTCGGGGAATCCCGCCATCGGAATAGGAAGCGCCATCGGAGTAATCATCTATGTCTTCACCTTCCTCATTTCCATCTTCTCCATCACGGCAACCAAATCCCGGGAGGTGGAGCTATGACCATTGATTTTAAGTACACCGGAAAAAAGTGGGATAGGAATACCCTCCTGGGGATAGTGCATCTTCTTATGGGGATATATGTGGCGCTGATCTTCTATCCCCTGTTCAACATGGTCGTCTCTTCCCTCAAGACCACCAGGGAAATATTCCAGAATCCCTTTGGCTTCCCCGAAACCCTCTTGCTTGAAAATTACAAGACCGTTTGGATTGACCGGGGGTTCGGTGCTTACTTTAAGAACAGTTTTTTTGTTACCGCCATCGCCATGGCTTTTGTGATTCTCCTGGGATCCATGGCCTCTTACGGAGTCTCCCGTTACCGGTACAAACTCCGTACCTGGATATACATGGTGTTCCTCAGCGGCATCATGCTGCCCCTTAAAGTCGCCATCATCCCGCTTTTCCTTATTATAAAGAACCTGGGGCTCATGGATACCCATCTTTCCATTATCATGATTTTTATCGCTATGGGGCTTCCCTCCACGGTGTTCATTCTTTCGGGGTTTATGAAAACCATCCCCGTAGACCTGGAATATGCGGCCCGGATCGACGGCTGTAACGATTGGGGCATCTACCGCCGCATCATCATGCCCGTGACCCAGTCCGCCATCGCCCTGGTAACGATTTACAACGCGGTACCCATTTGGAACGATTTCTTTTTCCCCCTGGTATTCATTCAGACCAACCGGCTTAAAACCCTTCCTGTGGGGCTTTCTACCTTTTTCGGCCAGTTCAGTACCAACTGGAGCCTCCTTTTTACCGGCCTTTCCATCTCCACCCTGCCCATGCTTATCCTGTACCTTTTCATGTCCAAATACTTTATCCGGGGAATGACAGCGGGGGCCATAAAATAGCGGGAAAACGATGAAGGCGATAAAAGATTACCTTGAAACCTGTGTTGCCGGGGGAGCTTTCCCCGGCGCGGCCTGGGCAATCGGGGGGAAGGAAACGCTCGAAACGGGCGCGGTGGGGCTTTTGGGCGCCGGCCTGGAGGCGGTTGCCGAAGACAGCCTCTACGACCTGGCATCCCTCACCAAATTGTTTACCACGTTGGCCCTGATGAAGCAGCTTGAAGACGGCCTTATCCGGCTGGAAGACCGGGTGGATTATTTCCTCCCCGCTTTCAGGGATTCCCCCCTGGGAGGAACCACCTTGTTCCGGCTTCTGACCCATACCGCCCCCCTGCCGGGGGGAACCATGCTGTACCGTTACGCCCATACCCGTGAGGACCTCCTGGAGGCCATCCGCTCCACCGGCATCCGCCGGGACGAAGGAGCGCTGTACACCTGCGAAGCCTTCATCCTCTTGGGGGAGATTGCCTCCGCAGCGGACAGCGCGGGTCTGGACGAGCTAATCCGGGAGCGGGTTACAGCCCCCCTGGGAATGACTGAAACCGGGTACAATCCCCCGGCGGAGAAAATTACCCGGATTGCCCCCACCGAAGTTTGCCCCCGGCAAGGCGCTGCGCTTAGGGGCCACGTCCACGACGAAAACGCCGCGATCCTGGGCGGGGTAAGCGGCAACGCGGGAATCTTTTCCACCGTCCGCGACATGGACCGCCTGGCCGCCACGGTTCTGGATTCCCTGGAGGGTCGGGGGGACTTTCTCCGCCGGCCCACGGCCATACTGATGACCTCCAACCTGACCCGGGGAAAGGGGGAGAACCGGGGTTTGGGCTGGATGCTAAAGGGGCCGCTTTCGGCTGCGGGGGACCTCATGGCGGAAGAAAGTTTCGGGCATACGGGCTTTACCGGAACCAGCCTTTGGATCGATCCCAGCCGGCGGCTCTATGCGGTTCTTCTCTCTAACCGGATTCATCCCCGGCGGGATAACGCGGGAATCTTCCGCGTCCGCCACATCTTTCATAACCTGGCGATCCTGCGCTACGGCGGCGGGATTCAAGGAGCTTGATCATGCGCGATATGCTTAGCCTTTACACCACGGAACAGCGCAACGAAGTTTCCGCAGACATTGATTCCAAGAATTCCCTTGAAATCATGAAGATCATCAACGGCGAGGATAAGAAGGTTCCCCTGGCGGTAGAAAAGATACTCCCGGAAATCGCCGCACTGGTGGACGACATCGTGGCCGCCTTTCAAAACGGGGGACGCCTCATCTACATCGGGGCGGGAACCTCCGGCAGGCTTGGGGTACTTGACGCCTCCGAATGCCCCCCCACCTTTGGGGTAAGTCCCGATATGGTTCAGGGCCTTATCGCCGGAGGCCGGGAGGCCCTCACCGCATCCGTGGAAGCCGCCGAAGACCGGGCCGAGGAGGGGATTGGGGACCTCAAGAAAATCGGCTTTACCCCGCGGGATGTCCTGGTAGGGATCACCGCATCGGGGCAGGCGCCCTATGTGCTGGGGGCGCTGGACTATGCCCGGCAGGTGGGGGCGGTAACCGGGACCATAAGCTGCAACCGGAATTCAAAGACTTTCCCCCTGGTTAAACACCGGCTCTATGCGGATGTGGGGCCGGAAGTGGTAACCGGCTCCACCCGGATGAAAAGCGGGACCGCCCAAAAGCTGATCCTCAACATGCTTTCCACCGCCAGCATGATCCGCATCGGGAAGGTCTACAAAAATTTGATGGTGGACCTCCGCCCGGTAAACCGCAAGCTGATCCTCCGGTCGGTGCGCCTTATCCGGGAAGTAACCGGGTGTTCCGCCGGGCAGGCCGAGGCGGCCTTTGCGGCATCGGGGAAAAATCCCAAAACCGCCATCGTCATGGCCCTTCTGGGAACCGGCAAGGCCCGCTCCGAAGCCCTGCTCAGGGAAGCGGGCGGGCATATCAGCGCCCTGGCGGAAAACAACGCCTGACCCATGGAAAGCGCCCTCTATGCCATCCGTCTGACGGAATTCCCCGCGGCGGAAAAGAAGGTTGCCGAATATGTTTTACGCGAATCAAAAAACGTTCTCCACTACAATCTGGCCGAGCTGGCCCGCAGGAGCGGCGTAAGCCAGGCCGTCATCGTCAGGTTCTGCCGGAGAATCGGCGCCGGGGGGTTTGCCGATTTCAAACTCCGCCTTGCCCATGACATATTCCGCCGGTCCGGCGACCGGTTCCTGCCGGACCTGGAACTTGAATCGGACATGAACCCCGCCCTGGTGGTTAAGGGCGTTATCGGCGGGATACAGCGGAGCATCGCCCGGCTGGAATCCCTCATTGATATCCCCCTGATAAGCCGCGCCGCGGAACTCATCCGTTCCGCCCGGATGAACTACATCTTCGGCATCGGGGCGTCCGCTCTTGCCGCCCAGGACCTGTCCCAGAAACTCATCCGCATCGGGTTCCCCTGCTCCTGCTTTCCGGATACGGACCTGCAGATCACCGCGGCCTGCAACCTGCACGCGGGGGATCGGGCCTTCATCATATCCTATTCCGGGGAAACCCCCGCCATGCTCACCATATCCAGATGGGCCCGGAAAAAAGGCGCCGCCATAATCAGCCTGACCATGGAAACCGAAAACACCCTGCGGAAATCCGCGGACCTTGCGCTGCTGGTCCCCTCGTTGGAGCGGCTATACCGGACCGGGGCCACCGTCTCCCGCATTAACCAGCTGGCGGTGATAGACATGATCTACACCCTGCTGATTTCCGGGGACCTGGACCGCTCGATCCGGGCCCTGGAAGAAACGATGGCCGCCACCCATGAAGGGCGGGAACCGCAGCCCCCCCGTGGTCCGGAGGCGTGAGGGGCGGCGGAGAACCTGATGGCCCCCGACCGGGGCCGCAGGCCGGGCTTTGAGCCTTCCGGCGACAGGCCGGGAAGTTCCAGCGCGCGGGGTGCGGCTTGGAAAGATGAGCTTACGGGTTGCAAAGAGCGGTTTGAGCGGCGCAAAAGTGGGTTTGTGCAGCGCAAAAGTGTTTTTGCCCGGCGCAAAAGTGTTTTTGCCCGGCGCAAAAGTGTTTTTGCGTAGCGCAAAAGTGTTTTTGCCCGGCGCAAAAGTGGGTTTGCCCGGCGCAAAAGTGTTTTTGCCCGGCGCAAAAGTGGGTTTGCGATGGGTGGAGAGAGGTCTGCGGGCGCGGGAAAAGGGTCCGGCAACGCCCAGGTCCGCGATCAGGAACGAGCGGGCTGCCCGCCGCCGGAGGTTCCCCGGAAGGTTCCCCCCGGGCGCCTTCGGGAACAGGTTACCGCCCCCGTCCGGTATCCTGGCAACCGTTCCTTGATGGCCGGAACAG
>JAITLF010000181.1 GCA_031278025.1 Treponema sp. | reverse complement strand
CTTATTGTTACCGCAATCGGGGACGTTGCCCGCGCCCGTGGGATGTCAAAGATTGCCGGTGATGCCGGGCGGAGCAGGGAAAGCCTCTATAAGTCCCTTTCGCAAGGCAGTAATCCCTCGTTTGAAACAATCGTAAAAGTCTTATCTTCCCTCGGGTTCAGCTTACGGACTTCCCCGGTATCCGGTGAAGCGTAAAATTCCGCCAATGGTTCACCCTGAACGACACCGGGGAGGAGATATAGCCCCCAGGCCCGGCAGAGCGGGAAGGTTTCGGGACGCTTCCGCCGAACCATACGGGGGTTTCATCCGCGGTCATTAGTCGATAGAGAACGAACTTCACTGGATGCTGGATGTGGCATTTCGGGAGGACGTATCCCGGGTAGGAAAAGACAACGGGCCGTTAAATCTGAATGTGTTGAGGAAGATAGCGTTAGCCCGGTTCTTTTGGAGGCCTTGGATATTTCCGGGTGTATTGTGACAATTGATACGATGGGCTGCCAGAAGGCGATAGCGCAGGCTATTGTGGCCAAAGGCGGCGGGTACACCCTGGCGTTGAAAGAGAATCACAGTGAAGTATATGGAGAAGCGAGGGAACTGTGTGAAGGCATAGACGAACCGAGCTGTTCCTTTCCCCAGTATACGGAAGTGACGAAGGAGCACGGAAGGGTAGAGCAGCTGGAGGCGTGGCTGTGCACGGATTTATCGTGGTTTGCCGGCTTTGCGATAACTTGACATATATAATATCCCATGCGAACCTGTCGGCATGAGAAACTAAAGAAGAAACAATAAAACAAATTCACCGTCAGTTTGTTTCATTGACCGGTGTATTGGATGAAAGAAGCAGAAGACAAACGGTAAATTTTGGCTTGACAAAAAAAAACAGCGGGTTTATTATAATCCAGAGAAACGAAGCCTATACGACTTCGTTTTTTAGGCCCGGTTACCTAATCGTTTAGGTAACCGGGAATTCCAGTAAAACCGGCTTTGAGCCGGTTCAAGTATTGTTTTAGGAGGAAAGAGATGAAAAAATTTGCAGTGTTCTGCGTGATTCTGCTTGTTGCGGCGTTGTTTGTCCATGCCGGCGGCGGCAGGCAAAGCGGCGGAAAAGTGGAAATCACTTATTCTTTCTGGGGTACTCCCGATGAAGCGGTGGCGGTACAGAAAGTGGCGGATAAGTTCAATGGCGAACAAGACAAGATTACGGTCAAGGTCATGAATATTCCCCACGATACCTATATAGAAAAGCTCAACACCATGGCCACCGCGGGCGAACTGCCCGACGCGGGCATCATGAGTGAAGCCGGCGTTTTGCAGTTTGCCACTAACGGATACCTTGCGGATATTTCCGGTATGTACGGCACGGGGGAGAGTAAACCGCTTGACAGCATAGCCTTTAAGGGGCCGGATGGCAAAACCGTAGCCTATTCCGCGGCAAATGAGATACTGGTTCTCTACTATAACAAAGATATGTTCGACAAGGCTGGCGTACCTTACCCGCCCGCCACCGCGGACAACGCCTGGACCTGGGATCAGTTTGTGGCAACCGCAAAAAGGCTCACCTTCGACGCAAACGGCAGGACGCCGAACGACGCGGGTTTTGATCCCAACAACATCAAGCAGTACGGCGCACTGGTCGAAAACCTTACCTGGCAGCTTGAAGTATGGGCTTTAAGCAACGGCGGCGGTTTCTACAATGCCAACGGTACCCAGGTAACCATCGATCAGAGCGCGGCGGTAGAGGCCATCCAGAAAGTGGCGGACCTGCACCTGAAGGATCACGTCGCTCCCCTGTCCACCGGCCTTAGCGACGA
This sequence comes from Treponema sp., assembly GCA_031278025.1. The sequence goes on along the minus strand of JAITLF010000181.1, from coordinate 3,333 downwards.
CAGCATCCAGCGTTCCATCATCACGGGGACCGTGGCCATGGCCACCGGCGGTACCTGGAATGTGGGTACCTGTCTGGCCCAGGCCCGGGACAGTGAAGGGCTTAACTACGGCATTGCCGTTCTTCCCTACATGAAACAGAAAGTCACGATTTGTACCGGCGGTCCCAATGTGGTGTTCAGCCAGTCAAAGCACCCTGCGGAAGCAATGGAATGGCTTAAATGGTATTCTAAAGAAGAAAACAACTGGGGCCTTATTGAAACGGGCATCTGGATGCCGATTCTTCAACAGTGGTATACCGATGAAAGCCTCACCCGGAAGTGGGTACAGAATCCCAATTTCCCCCCCTATGCAGATTACAAAACAGCGGTAGTGGACTATGCCATGAACTATTCAAAATCAACGTCATGGTATTATGTGAACAACACCGTTGACTTCAACAACCTGTTGGGTTCTGTTCTGGGCGATGTCTGGACCGGCAACAAAACCGTTCAGCAGGTGATAAGCGCGAACATTAACGCGCTGAGGGATGCCTATCGGGGTAATTAAAGGATTGTAAGGATGGCAGGAAGCGAAAAAAAACGATCCCGGACCGTGTCAAAAAACGCTGCCCAGGAAACCCGTGCCGCATATCTCTTCTTGACACCGGCGCTGGTAGGTCTTTCGGTACTCACTTACGGGCCGCTTCTTGCCGTCTTTATTCTTGGTTTTTTCAACTGGAGGGGGGCTCTCGCTCCCTCCTTTATCGGACTCGGCAATTATATACGCCTTTTTACCACAGATCCTTATTTTACCGATTCCTTAAAGGTAACGGCATATTTTTCTGTTGTCTCCGTTATCGGCAGCATGATCTACTCCCTGGCCGTGGCGATGCTTTTGAACCGGAAGATTCCCGCCAGGGGATTCTTCCGCGCTGTATTCTATCTTCCATACATACTGCCCGCGGTGGCGGTGTATATCGGCTGGTCATGGCTGTACGAAAGCAATTTCGGTCTTTTTAATTACCTCCTAAACTTGATTGGCTTAAACAAAGTTAATTTTATCGCAGATTCCCGTTTGGTTGTTCCGTCTCTGGCGCTTATCGCGGTATGGCTTTCCGGAAACCTCATCGTTATATTCCTCGCAGGACTGCAAAATGTGCCGCGTGTGTATCACGAAGCCGCGATGATAGACGGGGCAAACGCCTGGCAGCGTTTCCGTCATGTAACCATTCCCAGCATGACTCCGATTATTTTTTACAATTTACTGATGTCCCTGATTACCAATCTGCAGGTAGTAACCCCCGCCCTGGCGCTGACAAACGGCGGCCCCGGCAATTCATCAATGTTTATCACTTATCTGATGTACCGTTATGCCTTTAAATCCAGCCAACTGGGTTACGCAAGCGCCATATCGTTTGTATTTTTTATTATAGCGGCCGTTTTTACCGCTATTGTTTTTGCCACATCAAAAAGCTGGGTTTTTTATGAGGGCGGAGAAAAATGAGCGCTTTTTATCAAAGGCTAAAGAGGCGTGAATCAATACTGGACGCGGCGGCGTTTGCCGGTTTAATAATGATTACTATTATTGTTGTTTTTCCGGTCTGGTGGATTTTCCGATCCAGCCTGATGAACAACGCGGAACTGTACGCCTGGCCGCCGAAACTGCTTCCCCAAAAGTGGCTCTTCTCAAATTACGCCGAATCACTTAAGAGCTTCCCGTTTTGGCGCTACCTGGTCAATACCATGCTCATTATTGTCCCTTCGGTGGCGGCAGGGACTTTTACGGCCACACTCTGCGGCTATGCCTTTGCGCGGCTCAGGTTTCCCGGCAAAAGGATTCTCTTTTCACTGTGTGTGGGTTCCATGCTGCTGCCCACCATGGTAACCCTCGTTCCCCTGTACGTCATGTGGACACGGGGCCTGCATCTGGTGGATTCTTACTGGCCGCTGATCCTGCCATTTTTCTGCGGCGGCGGCGCCTTTAACATTTTTCTTATCCGACAGTTTATCTATACTATCCCGCGGGAACTTGACGAGGCGGCCCGTATTGACGGCGCGGGCCACTGGCGCATATTGACGCGGATTATCATGCCCGCCATCAAGCCGGCAATGATCGTAGTAGCCCTGCTGCTGTTTATCCTGCTTTGGAACGACCTCTTGCAGCAGACGGTCTATATCAATTCTACCGAAAAATTTACCATCGCCATAGGCTTGACCCAGTTTAAGGGATCGCTGTATTCGGACTGGGCAAAGATCATGTGCGCTACCTGCATGTCTTTTTTACCGGGCGTTATCATTTATCTCATCGGGCAGAGGCAGTTTGTCGAAGGTATTGCGTTAACCGGCATGAAAAATTAGGCGGATAACCTTAAAAGGAACTCCAGAAATGTAACCACAAAGGGAACTGTCGCAACATCATAAACTTAAGAAGAATAATTAACTACGAAGGCGAACAAGGAAAGGGAAAAGAGAACATTTTCCGGGGAAGCAGCTTAAACTGTTTCCTTATCGGAATAAAGCATGAAGGTCAAGGATACCGCAGCACCCCCGAAAAATTATGGGGCGAGGTTCCAGGGCAGCAACTGCCTCCAGTCATCGGTGGATTTCTTGGCAGCGGCCTTTGCAATTATTTTTGCCTGATACTTGTAGGAGGGCCACCCATTCCCCTTCGCCGTCTCTATCAGCGTGTATACTTCACAGGAGCTTGCGAACCTTCGGTTCGACGCCCCCGCCAGGAGAGCCGGACATTACCCGGCTCTTCCGCCCCTTTACAAACGGCCGTATCCCCCGTTCACAGGCGTTGTTGTCAGGCATCATCTGCCACTCCTCCATATACCCTTCCAACGTCGGCCATACCTGTAACGTCTATCCTATCGCTTCCTCCACCTTTGAACTTTCAGGCACACTCCCTGCCTGTTCCCCAAGCCATGCATGGAAGGCTTCCAGTATCGGCTTACACCGTTCCCTCGTCTCTCGCTAAACTCCTCGCTTATCTTCCGCTCCTTCACCCGCTCCCGCAGTTCCCGCTCCACCGCATACAGGCCCTGTATCGGCGATAACGCCCCATCCGGCCAGCCCGGGAACGCTCGTTGCGCAAAACATCCAACGTGTGGATTACCCCCGCCAGATCCTTCCCCGCCGCCGATTCATAGGCCCCATACCCGTCGCTCTGCAGATACCCATGAAACCCTTTGAGCATCTCTATAATTTTTGAAAACTATCCCAACTGTTACATTTATAACTCATGTTACGCAGGGTTGACAAAAACGCCTAAAAGAATAGTATAAGGGTATGGGCGGGGATATACTTGATTTATACAGTGATTATCTGTTGGTAAGTACCAGGAAAGTGACA
>JAITLF010000170.1 GCA_031278025.1 Treponema sp. | reverse complement strand
AGACGTGAGTCTGGAAGCTCTAGACGTGAGTCTGGAAGCTCTAGACGTGAGTCTGGAAGCTCTAGACGTGAGTCTGGAAGCTCTAGACTTAAGTCTGGAAGTTCAAGACTTGAGTCTGGAAGTTCTAGACTTGAGTCTGGAAGCTCTAGACTTAAGTCTGGAAGCTCTAGACTTGAGTCTGGAAGCTCTAGACTTAAGTCTGGAAGCTCTAGACTTGAGTCTGGAAGTTCAAGACTTAAGTCTGGAAGCTCTAGACTTAAGTCTGGAAGCTCTAGACTTAAGTCTGGAAGCTCTAGACTCAAGCCGGGGGCTTCAAGACTCAAGCCTGGCGATTCTAGACTCAAGCCGGGGGCTTCAAGACTCAAGCCTGGCGATTCCAGACTCAAGCCGGGGGCTTCAAGGCTCAAGCCGGGGGCTTCCAGGCTCAAGCCGGAGGCTTCAAGGCTCAAGCCGGGGGCTTCCAGGCTCACGTCCGGCGCTTCCAGGCTCAAGCCGGGGGCTTCCAGGGCCGGGTCCGGAAACGGCGGGGGGCCGCGGGCGCCGCGGCGGTTTACCCGGACAGGCCTATCGCTTCCAGGACAACCTGCTTTTGGGCGGAGAATTCCGCCGATACCGGGAAGCCGCGGGAACGGGGACGGGGCGGGTGTATGTCCAGGCGGCGGCTTATGCGACCGGGCTTGCCGGTAAGGATGAAGACGCTGTCCGACAGGACCAGGGCTTCTTCCACATCGTGGGTGATAAAAATCGTTGAAAGGGACATTTCCTCCGCAATGTCCCGGTACCATTCCCGCATCTGCCGGCGGGTAATGGCGTCCAGGGCGGAGAAGGGTTCGTCCAGCAGGATCACCTGATTCCGCATCATGCAGGTCCGCAGCAGCGCGGCCCGCTGGCGCATACCCCCGGAAAGCTGCCGGGGGTATTTCTTTTCGTACCCCTCAAGGCCAAAGAGGGGGAAAAAAGAAGCCCCATACTCACGGGCCGCGCGCTTCTTTTCTCCCCTGATGAGCAGCGGGAGGATCACGTTGTCCAGAACGGTGCGGTATTCCAGCAGCAGGTCCTTCTGAAGCATGTAGCTTACCCTGCCGGAAACGCCGGTGATGTCCTCGCCGGAAAGGAATATTTTCCCCGCGCTGGGTTTATCCACGCCGGCAAGGACGTTGAAGAGGGTGGTCTTCCCGACGCCGGAAGGCCCCAGCAGGGAAATAAACCCCCCGCTGGAAAGCCCCAGGCTGATGCCGGCAACCACCGGGTCTCCCGCATAGGCTTTGGCAACCCCTTCGCAGGAAAACAGTATTTCCGCCGCCGCCGCCGCGCCGCCCTTCACGGCAGGTACTCGTTGGTAAAGCCGCCTTCCCCAAGGTCCTTTTCCAGCAGGCCCCGCTCAAACATCCACCGGTAGAACCTTCCCCAGCGGGCGGGATCGATTTCGCCCCACCTTGGGGCGTCTCCCTGATACCGGCCCGCCAGGTATTCCTGGCTCCGGCGGACCAGGGTTTTGTCCAGTTCGGGGGCGTGTTTCAGGAGTATCTCCGCCGCCGCCGCCGGGTTCTCCGCGGCAAAGGCGTACCCCCGGCTCACGGCGGAAAGGAATTGCTTTGCCGTGTCCGTGTTGGCGGCGGCCCAGGCGCTGTTGGCCGCCAGCACCGGGGTGTAAAAATCCAGGTCCGGGTTGAGGGTTCCCAGGTCCAGGTAGGTAATGTCCAGGCCCCGGATTTCCGCGGCAACGCCGTCCCAGGCGTAGTAGATCCAGACGGCGTCAACATCGGTTTCCAATGCGGAGAACGCGTCGGTGGCAAAGTTGGGGATCATCTTTACGGCATTGAAGTCCCCGCCGTCTCCTTCAACAAGGTTCCGCACCACCTCCGTTACCAGGGGCGTATCCCACGAGGCAAAGCGTTTCCCCGCCAGGTCTTTGGGGCGCGTTATGCCGCGTTCCCGCGGGGCCATGATTCCCGAAGTGTTGCGGCTGATGATGGCCGCCACCGCCACTACCGGCAGGGCGCCGTTATTCCGGGCCACGGCGGGTCCCAGGGATTCCTGGAAGTCCACGGCGAATTCGGCGTTCCCCGATGCCAGAAGCACCAGGGCGCCGTCCTCAGGCGGCTGCATAATTTCCACCGCAAGGCCCGCTTCGGCAAACCAGCCGTTCTCCAGGGCGGCGTACAGGCCGGTATGATTGGTGTTCGGCGTCCAGTCCAGCACTACCCGGATGGTTCCGGCTTCCGCCGTGCGCCCTCCGCAGGCGCTGGTAATGAGCAGCGCTCCCGCTGAAATAACAATGCCAGCTATTTTCTTCATCATTCATGCTCCTTGTGGTATTTGTACGGCATGGCCGCCTTTTCCAGCTCCGTTACCAGCTTCATAAGCAGAAGGCTTAGTACCGATGTCAACAGTATTACCGCGAACATTTTATCGAAGGAATAGGAACGGCGGACCCGGACCATATAGACGCCAAGCCCCGCGTCGCCTCCCAGCCATTCGGCGATCACCGCGCCGATGATCGCGTAGGAGCTTGATATTTTAAGCCCCGAAAAAAAAGCGCCCATGCTCTGGGGAATTTTGATGTACCGGTATACCTGCCGCCGCTTTGCCCCCAGGGATCTCAGGAGCCTGACAGCGTCCCCGTCGGCCTGATCAAAGCCGCCTAAAAGCCCGATGGTCAGGGGGAAGAAGCAGGTGAGGAAGATCAGGGCGATTTTCGGCGCCATGCCGTACCCCATCCAGAGGATGAGGAGGGGCGCAAGGGCGATGGCGGGCATGGTCTGGGTAAGGAGCAGCAAGGGCGTTACCGCCCGCTTGAGGAACCGGTTCGCGTCCAGCAGGATGGCCAGCGCCAGGGATACTGCCACGGAAAGGAGCAGGCCCCCCAGGGCCTCAACGAGGGTGCGCCGTAAGTGGCGCATAAGCAGGGGGAAGTCGGCGATAAACGCCGTTACTACCCGGACCGGGCTTGGCAGCATATAGGCCGGCAGTAATCCGGACATGGCGGTAATCTGCCACAGGAGCACGAGAACCGCCGCCAGGGCCAGGGACTGGGGATTTCGAAGCCTCCCCGCCGGAATACCCGGCGGTGATACCGGCGGTGATACCGGCGGTTTTTCAGGCATGATGCGTGCCCGAGGCTGCGTTTTAAGCCGTTCCATTTTAAGCCTCCGTATTTTTTTCAGGCGCAAAAAAAGCGCCCGCACGGATAACCGCGCAGGCGCTTAAACAGCTTATGAACCCTTTTACCAGGTAAAAAACCGTTCCCTACGCCGGCATTATCCGGATCAGGTTAAAAGGGTTGAAAGCGCCGCGCCGCTTCCTCTCAGCCGGAATTATCCAGCACCCCTGATAGGTAGCGCCTACCCTATGGTTATTTTGAAGCCCTGTCAATACAACAGAAGGCGCGGCCCCGCAGCCCCGCCGGCAGGCGCCTCGGCCTCCGCAATGGCGCCGCCGCGTCTCCGCGGAACGGTTACACGAGAATTTCGCATACCCTGCTATAAAAAGGATAAACGTTGCACTGTTTCCTTGAATCCGCTACTATGATCCCACGGTAACGATGGCTGGGATGCTGACAAAAAGTTCCCGATAAAGGCGGTTTGAAGATGAAAGCGGTTGAACTGGAAAAGACCTATACTCCTAAAAGTTTTGAAGATAGAATTTATAACCTATGGAAGGGAAGCGGGGCCTTTACGCCCGCTGAAGGGAAGGGCAATCCCTATGTAATCGTTATCCCCCCTCCGAATGTTACCGGGGTCCTGCACCTGGGGCATGGACTCAACATTACCCTTCAAGACATTGTTATCCGCTTCCACCGTATGCGGGGAGAGCCGGTCCTTTGGGTTCCGGGTACGGATCACGCGGGGATAGCCACTCAGAATGTGGTGGAGAAGCGGCTCAACGCGAAAGGTACAAGCCGCCACGATCTGGGGCGGGAACGGTTTGTGGAGGAGACCTGGAAGGTCAAGGACGAACACCACGCTATTATTTCCAAACAGCTGGCCCGGATTGGGGCCAGCGTGGACTGGTCCCGGGAGCGGTTTACCCTGGACAAGGGGCTTTCCCGTGCGGTACGGGAGGTGTTCGTAACCCTGTACGAGCGGGACCTGCTGTACAAAGGCCACTACCTGGTCAACTGGTGCTGTTCCTGCGGTACCGCCCTTTCGGACGACGAAGTGGACCACGAGAAGCAGGCCGGGAAGATGTATCATATCCGGTATCCCCGCGTTGACGGGGCCGGCTTTGTGGAGATAGCCACTACCCGGCCTGAAACCCTGCTGGGGGACACGGCGGTGGCGGTCCATCCTGAGGACCCCCGGTACGCGGGCCTGGCGGGCCGGGAACTGGTTCTTCCCCTGACGGGCAGGAACATCCCCGTGATAGCCGACGCCTATGTGGACAGGGAATTTGGCACCGGTGCGGTAAAGATAACTCCCGCCCATGATCCCAACGACTGGGAAGTGTCCAAGCGCCACGATCTCCCGGCGATCAACATACTCCGTCCCGACGGGCGGCTCAATGACGCGGCGCCTGAAAAGTACCGGGGCCTTATTGTGGCGGCGGCCCGGGAAGCGGTTCTGTCCGACCTCAAGGCCGGAGGCTTTTTCGTTAAAGAAGAAGAAATCTCCCACGCGGTGGGCCGCTGTTACCGGTGCAATACGGTGATAGAGCCCTTCCTTTCCGAACAGTGGTTCGTCAGGATGAAGCCTCTGGCGGATAAGGCCCTGGCGGCTTGGCGCAAGGGGGACATCATCTTCTATCCCCGGAAGTGGGAGAACACCTATCAGCGCTGGCTTGAAAACATTCGGGACTGGTGTGTGAGCCGCCAGCTTTGGTGGGGCCACCGTATTCCCGCCTGGCACTGTAAGAAGTGCGGCGAGACCTCGGTTTCCCGGACGGACCTTGCGGTCTGCCCGCACTGCGGCTCCGGCGAAATCGAACAGGACCCGGATGTACTGGATACCTGGTTTTCAAGCTGGCTCTGGCCGTTCAGCACCCTGGGCTGGCCGGAGGATCCGTCCCGCGCCGCTTTTGGAAGCGGCGCTTCTGATTTTGACCGTTTCTATCCCACGACGGCCCTGGTGACGGCCTACGACATCATCTTCTTCTGGGTCTCCCGGATGATCATGGCGGGATTGGAGTTTACCGGCACGGCCCCATTCCGGGACATCTACATACATGGCCTTATCAGGGACAAGCTGGGAAGAAAGATGAGCAAAAGCCTGGGCAACGGCCTTGATCCCCTTTGCCTGATAGATGAATATGGCGCCGACGCCTTTAAGTTCACCCTGGCGTTCTTGTGCGCCCAGGGGCAGGACATTCTCGTGGATGAAGAGTCCTTCAAATTGGGGTCCAAATTCGCCAACAAGGTCTGGAACGCCGCCCGTTACATCCTGATGAACCTGGAAGGCCGGGCTGTGGTGAAAGACCCCTCCCTGCTGCCGGTGGACAAATGGATACGCTCCCGGCTTGGGACCGCCGCCCGGGCCATTACCGAAGCGTTCTTGTCGTACTGCTACAATGATGCCGCCCAAACCGCCTACGAATACTTCTGGAACGACTTCTGCGACTGGTACGTAGAGGCCACGAAGCTTTCCCTGAAGGACGGGGATGATGCCGAAAAAGATCGGGCCGCCACGGTACTCCTTGAAGTCCTTGCCGAATCGCTGCGGCTTCTTCATCCCCTTATTCCCTTTGTAACCGAGGAGATCTACGGAAAGCTTCCTTATAAAGGAAGGGCCGCGGAAGAGACCGGCGGGGGGCTTCTCATCAATGCCCCCTACCCTGCGTACGACGAGGGCCGCTGCGACCACCGGGTCGAGGCGGACTTTGCCCGTATCCAGGAGCTTATCACCCTGGTACGGACCCTGCGGAGCGAGTGTACCGTGCCGCCGGATAAGAAGGTGCGGATTTTGGTCCGTATCGGCGGCGGAGACCGGGCGGCTTTTTTGAGGGAGCACTCAAGGCTTGTAACGCTCCTTGCGGGGGCGGGAGGCCTTGAGATAGAGGAGCGCTCCCCGGAGTCCGCCGTACAGCCTATTGCGGACGGGGAGGGCGGCGCGGCGCGGAAGCAGGGTTCCATAGGTCTTGTGGGATCGGATTTTGAGGTCTTCGTGTTCATTGCGGAGGCGGTGGACCGGGCGCTTTTGAAGCAAAAATTTGCCAAAGAGCTGGCCAAAGATAGTAAATTTGTTACCGGATTGCGGGCCAAGCTGTCCAATGAAAACTTCCTTAATAACGCCCCGTCTGAGCTGGTGGAGCGGGAACGGGTAAAGCTTATGAACGCGCTGAAACGGACCGCAACGCTGGAATCCTATATTCGCGATTTGGTATAGGGGATTGCCGGAGTGACCGTTGAAGAGATGTTCCGCCTGAAGGGAACCCACCTTGCGCCATATATACAGTTGGCCACCGCCCTGATCGGTAAAGTCCGGGAGGGGGGCGGCAACATGTTTCGGCATCAGTTGGATACCATGGCGACCCTGATAGATTACAGCTATATTGATTCGGTTATCCTGAAAGCGGCCATCGTCCATGATCTGATTGAGGATATTCCCGATTTTAACCATAACCTGCTGCTGGCCATAGACTACGAAAGCGCCGCCGTCTACGACCTGGTTCTGGAGGTAACCCGGTATCCTGAAGAAACCAAAGGTGAATTTCTTACCCGTGTACGGGAAACCGGCTCCCGGTACGCCAAGGTCCTTAAAGTGGCGGACCGTATTTCCAATATGATCTCCTTAGGTTTTGTCATCGATCCCAAATTCATAGCCCGGTATACCGAGGAAACGGCCCGGTATGTTTTTCCCATTGCCGAGGAAGTGGATAAAGCCATGTTCGCGGAGCTTCAGTCCCTGGTAGAATCCCGCAGGAAGTATGTGTCCGCTTTGGTCTAGCAGCCTGTTGCACGGGGTAACGGGACATGGTTTCGGCGTTTGTACGGAGAGACGGTTCCAAAACCCCAACCCGGAGGAACAGGGCTGATCGGAACTGGAATAAATCCGAACAAAACGGGAGCCTTTCCATCTTCCCGCCACATTGCCTTCTTTATCATACTTTCTGCATCACCACCCAAAAAAGAGCGGTTTCCTGACGGGAAAGAGCGGTTTCCTGGAATTATGCCAAGGGACGCTGCCCGGACCCTGCGGGCCTCTCCCTGCTCCCCGCAGGGCGCTGCCCCGTGTGGGGGGGCTGGGAAAATTGAAATTGCACGGGGAGCCCCCGCGATGCCGTAAGTCCATATAATATGAAGACTTTCGGCGTTATGTCTTCTGAAGGTGGGACAATCAGCAATGTCCCACCTTTGGGGTAAAAAGTGCCCCGCTTAGGCTTTATTCCATCCTCGTAATGGCCCAGTGGACACGCCCGATTATTTCAATTTATTTCAATATCCTCGCTTTCTTCTGGCTCTTCTTGTGTCGGATATTTAGGGTTGTCTGAAATGATGACTGTTTTTCCTGGCCTTTTGGTTATCCGTTTCACATAGCCTGACCCGCCCACCCGTAGTGCGTAAATCCCCTCTCCAGACCAGCTGCGGGAATCACAAACTACCATATCCCCCCGGTGAAGGGGCGGATACATACTGTCCCCGTCCACAGTCAGGGCCGCGATTTTATCCCCATGGGCGAGGTAGCCGGGAACATGGATGAGGGCTCTTACCTCGTCCGTTTCCGGTAAAAAGGAGCCGCCCCCGGCTGAAAGCCGTTGATCCAATAGGGCAGCGCAATTCCTGGGCGGCGTCAGCGGCATAACCATTGCGTCTTTCAGCGCGGATGTCTTTGAAGGTTATACTTCGGCCCTGCGGTCCCTGGAAAACTCCTTCTGGCTGGAGAGCCGGACTCGGAATCTCGTTCCACGCTTATGAAGCGCCGCGCAGGGAAAGCACGGTTGTCATTAGGAACGACAGCAATCAGGCAGTTGATTGCAGCTGGACACGAAAATCGAGAGGAGG
>JAITLF010000165.1 GCA_031278025.1 Treponema sp. | reverse complement strand
GGGAATATGGCGTAATTCCTTGACAAATCCCCAAGCTGGTGAGATCATAATGAAAAAACTGCCAATGTTTTCAATAATTGCTTGCATTAGTAACTGCCTGATGAGGAGGGGTATATGCTAATCGGAATTTCCCCGGTAATAGGCCCGGACCTGCTGAACGCACTGTTCCGCATGGGTCACGGAGACGAGTTGGCCCTGGCGGACGCCTTTTTCCCTGGAGACACGTGTAATTCCCGTGTAATCCGGGCGGACGGCCTGAGCGTGCCTGCCCTGCTGGACGGCATCCTGGCTCTGATAAATCTGGATTACGCCGCGCCTCCGGTGGCGATGATGGAGGCAGCGGCTGGAGACACCGCCGATCCTGCGGTGGAGGCGTCGTACCGCGCGGTGATAGACAAACACTGGCCCGGAACCCCCGCCATAGAAAAAGTAGAACGCTTCGCTTTTTATGAGAGAACCAAAAGGGCTTACGCGGTGGTTATGACCGGGGAGACGGTCAAATACGGCAACATCATCCTGAAAAAAGGCGTAATACCGGTTTGAGGTTTTGAGAAGTTTTTATATTTATTTTTTGACAGTCAATTTTTTGATAGTTAATTTTTTGGAGGAGTATTATGGCTGATGTTTCAAGTCTTAAGATGAATCCCCCGGTAAACAGGTTCCGGGGGGCCTTACCCAAAATTGGCATCCGGCCCGTCATTGACGGACGGCGCCGGGGGGTCCGGGAATCCCTGGAGGAAGTAACCCTGGGCATGGCCTATGCGGCGGCGAAACTCATCACCGAAACCCTAAAGCACCCCAATGGGCAGGAAATCGAATGTGTAATCGCCGATTCTACCATAGGCGGTGTAGCGGAAGCCGCCGCGTGCCAGGATAAATTCTCACGGGAGAACGTGGCGATCACTCTTACGGTTACCCCCTGCTGGTGCTACGGTTCGGAAACCATGGACATGAACCCCATGTCCATCAAGGCCGTCTGGGGTTTCAACGGCACGGATAGGCCCGGCGCTGTGTATCTGGCGGCGGTCCTGGCGGGACATAGCCAGAAAGGGCTCCCCGCCTTTGGCATTTACGGCAAGGATGTCATGGACCTTAAAGATACCGATAAAATTCCGGAGGATGTGCGGGACAAGATACTCCGCTTCGTTAGGGCGGCTCTGGCTGCGGCCTGGATGCGGGATAAAAGCTATCTCTCCGTAGGATCCGTCTCCATGGGGATAGCCGGTTCCATCACCAATACGGACTTCTTCCAGGAATACCTGGGTATGCGGAACGAATACGTGGATATGTCGGAACTGGTGCGCCGGTTTGGAGAGAAGATCTATTCGGAAACCGAATACAAACGGGCCCTGGAATGGACCTTGACGAACTGCCGGGAGGGGCCGGACAACAATCCTATTGAACAGCAGCATAGCCGCAAACAGAAGGACGAAGTCTGGAAGACCTGCGTCAAAATGGCCATGATAGTCCGGGACCTGATGACGGGGAACCCCGACCTTAAACGGAAGGGCCTTGCCGAAGAAGCCCTGGGGCACAACGCCATTCTTGCGGGTTTCCAGGGCCAGCGCCACTGGAACGATCACTTCCCCAACGGAGACTTCCTGGAGGTCATACTGAATTCCTCCTACGATTGGAACGGCATACGCGCCCCCTACCTCGTAGCCACAGAAAACGACTGCCTCAACGGGGTCTCTATGCTCTTCGGCCATCTTTTGACCGGTACGGCTCAAATTTTCTCCGACGTGCGGACCTACTGGAGCCCTGACGCTATAGAACGGGTTACCGGATGGAAACCCTCCGGCGGTGCGGAGAACGGCCTTATCCACCTCATCAACTCGGGGGCGTCCACGCTGGACGGCACGGGCAAACAGCGGAAAGACGGCAAGCCCGCCATGAAGCCCTTCTGGGAGATCACGCCGGAAGAGGCGGGGGCCTGCCTTGACGCGGTACAGTGGCGCTACGCCAGTCTCGGCTATTTCCGGGGCGGCGGCTATTCCTCGGACTTCCTCACCGAAGGGGACATGCCGGTTACCATGTGCCGCGTCAATCTGGTTAAGGGCTTGGGTCCGGCGCTCCAAATCGCCGAGGGTTTCACCGTTACCATCCCCGGCGAGGTTCACGATAAACTTGACCTGAGAACAGACCCGACCTGGCCCACCACATGGTTCGCCCCCCGGCTCACCGGCGCGGGTCCCTTTACGGATGTCTACTCCGTAATGGCCGCCTGGGGCGCCAACCATGGCGCGGTAAGTTACGGCCACATCGGCGCGGACCTTATCACCCTGGCAAGCATACTCCGCATCCCGGTATGTATGCACAACGTGGAAACCGGTGGCGTCTTCCGGCCCAGTTACTGGAACGCCTTTGGCATGGACAAGGAAGGGGCGGACTACCGCGCCTGCGCCGCCCTGGGACCGCTGTACCGGTAAAGGATTTTTGCCCGCAAACCGCGGATTATGCAGATTTTCACGTGTCTTTACAGGGGCTGGGGGGTCAAAAGCTCCCCAGCCCCCTCGTAAATAGCCTATAGGATAAAAAGGAGTTCCTCGTAACCAGGGAAGGGCCAGGCTTCCTTGGATACCAGCTTCTCCAGGGCGTCTACCCGTCCGCGGACGGCATCCATGACGGGGCGTACTTTTTCAAAGTGGGCTTTGGCCTGGGCAAAAGCGTCCTCTATGCCCTGGGATTCGGCCAAGACAACCTCAAGCTTGGCGGTCTCATCGTAGAGTTCGGAGGAAAGCTCGGCGATCTTCTTGGCCCGTTTCGTCTGGGGTGCGTTGGGCGCGCCTATGGCCGCAAGAGCCGCCGCATCGCCCGCCAGGGAACCGGCAAAGGACGTAACCGCCGGGAAGATATAGCGCCGGGCAAGATCAATGGTAACTCCTGCCTCAATGTTTATCTGCTTGGAATATTTCTCAAGATAGATGTGATAGCGGCTTTCAGATTCCTCTTTGGTAAAGACGTTATGGCTTTCAAAGAGGGAGATGATCTCGCTCCTAATCAGTACGGAAAGGGCATCAACCGCGTTCCGCACATTGGGGAGGCCCCGGCGTTCCGCTTCCTTGACCCATTCGTCGGAATATCCGTTTCCGTTGAACACCACTTTCCGGTGTTTGGCATAGGACTCTTTGATGATGACCTGAATGACTTCGTTCTTGTCGCCGGCTTTTTCCAGCTTATCGGCGAATTCCGAAAGGACCTGGGCCACCGCAACGTTGAGGTAGGTGTTGGGAGTGGCGATGGACTGGGAAGAACCCACCATGCGGAATTCGAATTTGTTCCCCGTAAAGGCGAAGGGGCTTGTCCGGTTCCGGTCCGACACATCCTTAGGAAGGGCCGGAAGGCTGGTAACCCCTATCTTGATGCTGGCACCGGTTTCGCTCTTGCCGCCGCTCTTGCCCTCGGCGATATTGTCGAGGAGCTCCGTCAGGGGACCGCCGAAGAAGATGGAGACTATGGCCGGGGGCGCTTCATTCGCGCCCAGGCGGTGATCGTTGCCGGAGGTCGCCACGGAGGACCGGAGCAGTAAGGCGTAGCGGTCCACCGCTTCCACCATGGCGGTGGCAAAAAGGAGGAACCGGGCGTTAGACTCAGGATTCTCGCCGGGATCAAAAAGGTTGATCCCATCGTCGGTTGCCATGGACCAGTTGTTGTGTTTACCAGATCCATTGACCCCCGCAAAGGGTTTTTCATGAAGCAGGGCTTCTATGCCGTGCCTGCGGGCCACGTTCTTGATAGTTTCCATCACCAACTGGTTGGCGTCTACTGCGGCGCTGCTATTAGTGTACACCGGGGCAATCTCGAACTGATTGGGGGCCACCTCGTTATGCTGGGTCTTGGCGGGAATCCCCACTTTCCACAGTTCCGTGTTAAGTTCCCGCATAAAGATAGCCACTCGCTCTTTAACGGCGCCAAAGTAGTGGTCCTCCATCTCCTGGCCCTTGGCCGGCAACGCGCCAAAAACCGTCCGGCCCGTAAGAATCAGATCCGGACGCTGATCGTAAAACGCCTTGTCCACCAAGAAGTATTCCTGCTCGGGGCCGACGGTGGTGATTACCCGTTTGGAGGTTTCGTTCCCCAAGGCGCGGAGTACCCGGATGGCCTGTTTGCTCAGGGCGTCTATGGATTTAAGAAGAGGAACCTTCTTGTCCAGAGCCTGGCCGTAATAACTGATAAATGCGGTAGGTATGCAGAGGGTAGTCCCTGTCAGATCCTGTTTGAGGAAGGCGGGGCTGGTTACGTCCCAGGCGGTATACCCACGGGCCTCAAATGTCGCCCTAAGCCCCCCGGACGGGAAGCTCGACGCATCAGGTTCGCCCTTGATAAGCTCCTTTCCCGAAAATTCCATAAGCACCCGGCCGTCTCCGGTGGGCGCAATAAAGGAATCGTGCTTTTCCGCAGTAAGCCCCGTTAAAGGATGAAACCAGTGGGTATAGTGACTGGCGCCTTTTTCGATGGCCCAATCCCGCATGGCGGCGGCGACAACTTCCGCCACTTCCAGGGTCAACTCTTTTTCGCTATTCTGGACCGCCAAAACCTCTTTATAAATATTTTTGGGCAGCCGCTCTTTCATGACCGCGTTGGAAAAACAGTTGGAGCCGTACACTTCGGCTACCGGTTTCTTGGTAAAATCAACAATATTATGCATAGTTCCTCCATGAATAGTTCTATTTTATAGAAATACGCAATTTCCGTGCCAAACGGAACGAATTCTAAAAAACAAAGGGCATCCCGCGTCAGTCAGCGATTTATGGGCAAATCCCCGCAGGACAGCGGGCGGAATGGCCGGCTTCAAGCAAAAGGACTGAATTTTAAAACCACAAAAATGTAGATTTATCCTAAATTCATACAAGACTGTAGTCCTAGATCAAAACGGCATCCCGCCGGTCCCGCCGCATACGCGGGTTTATCATGAAATTACCGGAACCTGCGGAATTTTCAGCGACAACAAAAAATATCAAAAATTTTGACTGACAATTTTTCTTCCGGAGAGAGGGTAACGAGGCTGTCGAATTAATCGTTTTTGGAAAGGAATAGCTTCCTTCCGAAGGTTTGCGACAAACGGAAGATTGCACGTTTCTCGTATATGCTTCCCGCCCCGCCTGCGGTATTTACTTGTATTATAAAGAATTAGCGTTGCTGGTTCGGTATGCCTAAACTTTCTGGAATTTG
>JAITLF010000037.1 GCA_031278025.1 Treponema sp. | reverse complement strand
GAGTTCCGCCGCCAAAGCGTCCAGGCGGATTTTGCCGTTTTCCCGGTGTATTACCTCGGTGATGTCGTCGATATGCCCGGAAAGATAGCGTCCGGCCTGCTTCAGCTTTTCCGCCCGTTTCCGGTACGGAAGGGCGCCCCAGGAAACCTGAGCTTTCCGCGCCGCCTGAATCTTTTCCGCCACTTCCGCCGCGGTAACCTTGAATTCATCCTCGTTCATACCTGCCTCCCCCCTCCATACGCGCCGCGTTATACCGCCGCACCTTATAGCGCTGTTCGTTTTATTTAGAATTTACCGTATTGATGAAAAAAAGACATTAGCCTGAAAGGATTTTTTAGCGGCAATTGGACTTGAACCAATGACCGAACGGATATGAGCCGTTTGCTCTACCAACTGAGCTATGCCGCCGCAAGGAACACGGTGGACACCTTAGCAAGCATGGTAAATTTTGTCAATTAGCCCTGCCGCTCTGTTTCAACGGGTTGACCGCGGCGGCTTCCCCCGCGGTACCTTTTTGGCTATGATGCAAACGGAAGATTGTAATAGGGAAGATTGTAATAGGGAAGATTGTAATATTGTAATATGGAAGATTGTAATGGGGAAGATTGTAATATTGTAATATGGAAGATTGTAAACGGAGGATTATGGAGGATGATATGGGAAAGACCTTAGCGGAAAAGATCTTCGAGGCCCACCTGCGGGATAAGCCCGCGGACGATACCTGGACGCTCGCGCTGGACCGGGTGTTTTGTCATGAAATCACCACCCCTATCGCCATCAACGACCTCGCCGCGAAAGGCATGGACCGGGTCTTTGATCCCGCGAAGATCAAGGCGGTGATAGACCATGTTAGCCCGGCTAAAGATTCCAAGACCGCGGAACAGGGCAAGATACTCAGGGATTGGGCCCGGCGGCAGGGCATAACCGGCTTCTTCGATATAGGCCGGAACGGGGTCTGCCACGCCCTTTTCCCGGAAAAAGGCTTTGTGCGGCCGGGCTTCACCGTCATCATGGGGGACAGCCACACCTGCACCCACGGGGCCTTTGGCGCCTTTGCCGCCGGAGTGGGGACCACCGATCTGGAGGTGGGCATACTCAAGGGAATCTGCGCGTTCAAGCCGCCGCGTACCATCAGGATCAACCTCAACGGCGCCTTAAACCAGGGCGTATATCCCAAGGACGTGATCCTCCTTGTTATCGCCCGGCTCACCGTGGCCGGCGCTACCGGCAGGGTGATGGAATTCCGGGGAGCGGTAACGGACGGGATGAGCATGGAAGGACGCATGACCCTCTGCAACATGGCGGTGGAAGCCGGGGGAACCTCCGGTGTCTGTATGCCCGACCGGGTCACGGCGGACTACCTCTGGCCCTTCATAGGCCCCGCCGGGGACAAAACCTACGCGTCAAAGGCGGAAGCCCTGGCGGATTTTGAAAAGTGGCGGAGCGATGACGACGCCTCCTACGATCAGACAATAGACCTGGACTGCTCAAGCCTGGAACCGCTGGCCACGGTAGGCTACAAGCCGGATCAGGTTAAACCCATCAGGGAACTCAACGGGACGCCGGTAGACCAGGTCTATATTGGGTCCTGCACCAACGGCCGCATAGAGGACCTGCGGGCGGCGGCGGCGGTCCTCAAAGGCCGGAAGATCGCCGGCACCGTCCGGGCCATCGTGTCCCCGGCCACCCCTGCCGTGTACGCGCAAGCCGTGGCCGAAGGGCTTATCACGGCGTTCATGGACGCCGGATTCTGCGTTACCAACCCCACCTGCGGGGCCTGTCTTGGCATGTCTAACGGCGTCCTGGCGGAGGGCGAAGTCTGCGCCTCCACCACGAACCGGAACTTCTACGGACGCATGGGCAAAGGCGGCATGGTCCACCTGATGAGCCCGGCGGCGGCGGCGGCGGCGGCAGTCGCGGGGTGCATCGCATTACCGGAAGATTTATAAGGAGGAAGCATGAAAACTTTTGGCGGGCCGGTGTTGTTTTTGGACCGGAGCGACATCAATACCGACGAAATCATCCCGGCAAAATACCTGACCGAAAATTCCCGTGAAGCCCTTAAGCCCTTCATCCTGGAAGACCTCAAGCTGCCGGGCTTTGAGGCCCGCCGGGACGCAGCCGGCAAGGGGGCCATCGTTACCCGGCGGAACTTTGGCTGCGGCAGTTCACGGGAACACGCCCCCTGGGTTCTGGAGGCAAACGGCATCAACATCGTCATCGGCGAAAGCTTCGCCCGGATCTTCCGGCAGAACATGTACAACTGCGGCATGATCGCGGCGGAACTGCACCGGGCGCTCCTGGACGAAATCTTCAGGGACTTTGCCGGACGGGAAACTACCCTGGCGGCGGACATCAGGGCGGAAACCCTCACCTTCCAAGCCGGCGGGCTTGCGGAGACCTTTCCCTTCACCCTGCGGGGCTTTGAGCGGACCCTGGTAGAATCGGGCGGCTGGATTGAATACGCGGCGTCGCACTATTAAACGGCGTTGCAACCCCGCACCCCGGCACCTCCGCAGCATATCAACATACGTTAAGGAAACAAGCTAATGTTTACAACAATGGTTACCCCCCGGTTCGGCGACATTGACCGATTGGGGCACATTAACAACGTGGTTTTGGCCGGATGGTTTGAACTGGCCCGGAACCCCCTTTTCAGAATCTTCGACCCGCACCTGGGCATCCTTAACCTGGGCCTTTCACACCTCGGCATTGCTGAGGGAACCTGGCCCCTCATCATGGCCCACACCGAATTTGATTTTATCGATCAGCTGTTCTTTCAGCCCGATATAGAACTGCGCACCTGCATAGGCAGGATAGGCGTCAAATCCTTTACCGTGTGCCACGAAGCCTGGCAGGAAGGCAGGCTCTGTACGAAGGGCAAGGCGGTGATGGTGTATTTTGATTTTCAGAAAAACAGGAGCGCCCCCCTCCCGGACGATAAGAAGAAGCTCCTGGCGGAACACCAATCGTCAACAAACTAAGGCGGGGGCGGCGCGTCGGACCTCGCCGGGCGGGAGACTGTGTTAAAACTCTGTTCTTCAAGTCTTTAAGAGGTCAAGATTAGTACCGAAACAGGCATGGTTCTCTAGAAATCCACAGTCTATGGGGAACTACCCGGCCAGGTATGCCGTCAGGGTTTTGCTCCCCAGTATATTGATTACCCGCTTAAGGTTGTAGGCAAGAAAAGTCAGGGAAAATTCCCCCGCCGCATTCCCTAATCCCCGGATTAAACAATTCCACCCCTCCATCCCCCGGTTTATCGTGCCAAACAGATGTT
>JAITLF010000017.1 GCA_031278025.1 Treponema sp. | reverse complement strand
ATTGCCGCCCGCAGCGCCTTGTCGCCCAGCACGGAGCAGTGTATCTTGTACTCCGGGAGGCCGCCCAGCTTTTCAACCAGATCCTGGGGCCTGATGGTATACGCATCCTTGATGTTCATCCCCTTGATAATCTCGCTGAGCATACTGGTAGAGGCAATGGCGCTTGCGCAACCGTAGGTCTTCCACCGCACATCAGCGATAATATCGTCCCTGATATCGAGGAGCATCAACATCTGATCCCCGCACTTGATATTCCCCGTCTGCCCCCGGGCATTGCAGGGAAAAGCGGATTCATCATCGAACAACACATTCCGGGGATGGGTAAAATGATCCTTAACCGTGTCTGAATACAGCCAGTCCGACATAAACACTGCTCCTCTCGTATCCTTCTTTCCGTAAAGCCGGCCGTTCTGCCTTAACTTGCTTCGGCCTTCTCCGCATGAACCGTAGACATAGCCCTGAACCGCGCGATAATGGGCGGCAGGGTCTCCGTCACATAATCAATATCCGCTACGGTCACCTGCCAGCCCAGACTGAACCGGATGGAACCGTGGGCCAGTTCAGGCCCCACTCCCAGGGCGAGCAGCACATGAGACGGCTCAAGACTCCCCGAGGCGCAGGCGGAACCGGTGGAAACTTCTATGCCTTCCAAATCCAGGGCAAGCAGTATCGACTCCCCCTCGGCGCCGGGGAAAGAGACGTTTAAGGTATTGGGAAGCACATCCACCGGGTGGCCGTTGATCTTTATGTCGGGCACTTTCGCCAGAAGCCCGTCCCTGAGCCGGTTCCGCAGGGCGCGCATATCCCGGCCGTAGGCTTCCACATTCTCCTTTGCCAGGATCGCCGCCTTTCCAAAGCCCAAAATGCCGATGTTGTTGTAGGTTCCGGCGCGGAAACCGTCTTCCTGGTGGCCGCCATGGATAAGCGGCAAAAGCGGCGCTCCCTTGCGCAGGTACAGCGCGCCGATACCCTTGGGACCGTATATCTTGTGTGCGGACATAGTCAGGTAATCCACCCCCAGATCGGCGGCGTTTACCGGTATCTTTCCCACCGCCTGAACCGCGTCGCTATGGTACCACGCGCCCGCCTCCTTTACAAGCTTCCCTGTCTCCTTAATGTCCTGAATCGTGCCGATTTCGTTGTTTGCCATCATCACGGACACGAGGAGCGTTTTTTCGTTCAGGGCGGCCTTAAGCGCGTCGATCTTCAGCTTCCCGTATTCGTCAACCGGCAGGAAAGTCACCGTAAAACCCAGGGATTTTAAAAATTCCGCGGAACTAAGCACGCAGGGATGCTCAATGGCCGTGGTGATAATCTCGTTCCGGACATCTGGGCGTATCCTGCCGTCTTTCCCCAGGGCAAGACTCCGCATAGTCTCGAAAACCGTATTGTTCGACTCCGATCCTCCCGAAGTAAAGACAATCGTACCCGCGGGAACCCCCAAAAGCTCGCCCACGGCGCGGCGGGCCTCCTCAACCCGGACGCGCGCCAAACGTCCGTCGGTATGCATACTGGAGGCATTTCCGTACACCTCCAGGTCCTCGATCAGCGCGGCCTTGACCTCTGGTTTCAGAGGGGTGGTTGCGTTATAATCCAGGTATATACGTTTCTTTGTATCAGACATATTTTTCTCCGTCATGGATAATGTTTATAACAGGTAATTCTTACCTTTTCTATCATATTAGTAAATATAATAAATTCCCGGCATTTTGCCTAGCAGCCTGTTGCGCTTCGTGCATAAAACCCCAAAAATTGCCGATCAGGTGATTTTTACCCTGTAAACTCCAATTTAGGTTTGAAAATACACAATTTTTATTGGGCGCATCCGGCCTGCGGCCGGACCGGGCTTTACGTGGAACCGGAGGTTCCCTGTATCTTTTGCCCGGCAGCCCAAAACGGGCAAAAGGATACCGCTTCAATCCCTTGCGCTTGGCTGTTGGATATATTGGTAACAAAACCCGAAATCCGGTTTGTTAAATTCCATCCCTAAAGCGGTATATGGCCGAAATTCGAGTTTTAAGCCTTTAGAGGCGCCTCCAAAAAAGCAGTGGAGGATTCTATGAATGGCCGTATCAAAAAACTGACAATACTGTAAAAGGCCAAATGTCGAGTTTATGTTGGGCCGGCGAAAAAGAAAAAAGTCCGCGAATGATTCGCGCTGAACCATAGATACACATTTATACGTGTTTATTTACGTTCATTCGCGGATACTATTTCAGAACCGCAGCCGTAAAAGCGTATTAACATTGACATAAGTCCCGCTTCCCGCGGGGCCCAGTTCGCCCTGCCCGCCGCCGCCGAATGAATCGCGGTCCAGGGGTACCTGCACGGTCAGGGTAAGATTCATGCCCTGAAAGAGTTCGTGTTCGAAGCCTGCCGTGGGGGTAAACGAAACATCGTCAAAGGACGCGATACAGCCAAGGCTTGCGGAACTGTAGTCATTGATGCGGTAACGGAAAAGCGCGTAGAGGTAGTTCCTGTTGGAAAAACCCGTCAGCGGCCTGGCCGCCCTGGACGTGGAAGATTCAAGGCCGCTGAAGAGGTACTCCAAAAGCGCGTAGCAGCTTCCGTCCAGAAAGGAATAGTCAAAACCCGCCCCGGCGGAAAGCCCCTCAAAACTGATGTCCCGGTCAGGATTCCAGGTAAACAGGGCGTCGGCTACAAGGCCGATTTCCAGGTCAGCCTTAAGGGACAGCCCCCAGCGGTGAACGCCGTATTCGCCGCCGGTATTTTCGTCCGGGCCGCCTGCCGTATCCGCCGCCACGGCGAGGCCGGCCGCGGTCACGTAATTTTCCCGCGGGGTTTCCCAGGCGTAGAGAAACTGCGCGCTTATCCTCTCCCAGTGGTTCTCCGCGGAAAGGCCGAAGATTACGCCGCCGCCGCCGGCGTTAAACGGGTTCTTCGGCGCCGCGCCAAAGAGCTGGAACTTCGCGTCGTCCAGGGGATAGGCCATCAAGGCGGCGCCCAGAACGGCGCGGGGCCGGGCATTCGGAAGGAGGGGATTGCGCGGATTGAGAAAATCCGAGGATCCCCAGACCTGGCCGTACCCGAAGGCAAGGCGCATAAGCCCCGCGTCAAAGCCAAAGTAGTCGCCGCCTGTGCGGAAGTAGAGCCGCTCCAGTTCCAGGGCGCCCAGGTAGTTCTCGCCCGACACAAAGGCGCCCGGCGCGAGGCAGCCGCCAACGCCGTTCGCGGCCGCGGCGGCCTGCTCAAGCGCGCCCATCCCGGCGGCGCTTTGGGCAAAGGATCCCGCGGCGGCGATAAGGTTTACGGCGCTGTAGAAAGAGGCGCCGTCCCTCAGTTTTGCCTGAAGCCGTACATTGGCGGCCTCCTCAAGCCCCCAGGAAAAGCGGTTTTCCTCCTCCGTACCGGCCGCCAGGGCAAGCTGCGTATCCAGTACCCCCGAAATATTCTGGGCCGCCGCCCCGCCCGCCGTCAGCAAAATAACCAATACCGATACTGTTGCCTTAACTTTCATCACAGCTCCCGTTTTTTCAGTCTACCTCTCCAGATTCCTCGTGCTGAACACCGAGTCCGCAATGGGCCGGTCCAGGATCACGTTCCGCATGATCATAGTGGTTTTGCTGTTTTTCCTCAGAAGGTCCCGTATCTCAATTTCCACCGGGAAGCGGCGGCCGCCGAACACTTCCACCCTGACAAGGTTGTAGTCCTTGAGTTTCGCGCCGGAAAGGGCAAAGAGTTCGTAGTGGAGACAGTCCCCGGTTTCCTTGTCTATCCAGAGTTTCTGTTTGGGGTAACTCTCGGTTCGCTTTTTCGCGGTCAGGTCCAGCACCCAGCAGTCCCGGCCGACGCCGCCCAGGGTCCATGTTGCGGAGCCGCTGATCACCGGATCGTAGCGGTTGATGAGTTTTTCGTTTTCGATAGTGTCCTCGTAGGACATATCGGACCCCATCATGGACTCTTTCAGCATGTGCCCGGAGATGAGCATCACCTCCTCGGTGTCCGGGGAGTACACGTAGAGCCGCCCGCCCTTTTTCAGGTACCTGGTTCCCCGGTCTTCCGGGTTGGTGAACTCGATAAAGCTGTCGGCGTTTTCCCTGCCCCAGGCCCTCATGGTTTTGACAAAGCGTTTATTCTGATAATCGATGATCATCTCACCCTCGTACTCGATGGTGGTGTAGATCTCGTTATCATCAACCCGCCGCAGCAGTTCCGCTGCGGACGGCGTCTGCCCGTACACCAAGGCCGCCGCTAAAACAAACACAAACACAAATACTGTTACTTTCATCACAAACCTCCAATTTAACAAATAACAATTAACAAATAATAACTAAGAAGTAACACTCACTTCTCACTTCTTACCTGCTATCTCCGTAAGGCTTCCACCGGTTCGACGAAGGCGCTCTTCAGGCTGGGGAACAGGGTGCAGATTGAAGTGATCACCACGCCGAAGAGAAAGGCCTGGACCAGGATGGCGGGATCGAAGGACAGCACGATGGTTCCGGCCATGGGGAATTCTTTCATGCCTCCCCCGGTGAAGATGTCCAGTTCCAGGGGGAAGAAGGAAA
>JAITLF010000322.1 GCA_031278025.1 Treponema sp. | reverse complement strand
GGGGGTCCACATCTTACATGATGGCTGGATACGTTTCCAATTCACCTGAAGGCTTTCAGTCCGGTATTCTTTTTTATCAACTATGGCCAATTGTGTGACTATCATACTTTCTGCATCACCACCGAATTTTTAATGCGCTCGCCCTGCCGGGTCGCCCGTTTCCAAATACGCGGCGGCACTTGCGTTTATATATTCAAATTGGGCGTTCCTGTCCGGATGCGGTTCCCCGACTTGCGGCATTTTCTGATTGACCTGTTTGCGTGCAGACCTGCAAAGCGGGTCTGACGCCGCCAGCAGGCGGCTCAGCCTGCGGTTTGTATGGGGCCGCGTATGAACGCGGCGTACACCGGTAGAGAAGCGGTTTTAGAATAAAATGCGAGGCCTTTCGCGGGCCCCGGAAGAGACCTGCTGGGTATCTTTTTATGATGCCGTCTACCGGTAAGCGGCAAGGGCGGTGTTGTAAATATCCTCGATGAGCCGGAGGCCCCCTCGGTAGCCGGCGTAACCCGATGCCATGACCAGCCGGTAGGGTGAAGGCAGGGCGGCGGAGAGGAAATCGCAGCCTTTCCGCCGGGCTAAATGTTTGTCCCAGCCGCTGCCGATGATGATCCCCCGGCCTTCGTGGTTCACCCGCTCTATTTCCGCCTGGGCCAGGCCCGCGTCGTTTTGAAAGGCGATAGAGAGCTTCCGTTTGGCGGAAAACCCGGCGGCGATCTTCAGTATCCCGTCCCGAAACTCAGGAGGGGTATTGTCGGTGATAAAGACTTCTTTGGGGACCAGTCCCACCTCATTGAGCAGAAACGCTGTCATGCCCAGTACATAACCTGCATCGTGGAGGATGTGCATGTAGGAGGGAAGGCCGTAGCGGAATTCCAGCAGGAAGGCGGCGAGGTTGTCGATTTCCTCGTAGAAGGCATGTTCTTCCCGGATGATAAAGGCCTCAACACGGTTACTGTCGAGTTCCGCGCCCTCCGCGCCGGCGTAGGCCGCAAGTTCCCGAAGAAAACGGGTGGTTTCATTGCCGCCTATGGGGAGGTAGGGAAACTGATAAAAGGGCTGGCCGTAGGTTTCTTCCAGGTACTCCACGATGGGCAGGCCAAACCAGGGGGAAACGAGAACATTGAAGGCGGCTTTGGGGATTTCCTTCCATTCTTCAACGCCCCGGGAGAGCGGGCCGAACAGTACCTGTACGTGTAATCCTATCCCTTCAATAAGGCGCTTCAATTCTTCCAGATTACCCTTCCAAAACTGATCCTGATAGGGAATGGACGCAAAAACATTCACGAGCTTTTTGTCCTTCGCCTGTTCAGCCGGGGCGAACCGTTCCACGTATTGGCTCAAAACCGCCTTGACGATTTCACTGTGGGCCTCGTAGTTACTGTACTTGAAGCCCGGTGTGTCCGCGAAGACGATGGGTTTTCCCTCATTGGCGAATTCTTTGACCACTCGGCTGATGTCGTCCCCGACAATGGCGGAGGTACAGCCGGGCAGGACTACCTGAAGATCGCTCTTCAGTATCCGGTACGAATTCCTGATAAGCTCCGCCAGTTTGTTTTCGCCGCCGAACACCACGTCCGCCTCGGTAAAATTGGTACACGGCGCGGTTCCGCCCCCGGAATAGCCACGGGACCGCTCAAAAAAACCGGTGGTCATGCCGCCGCAGCCAGGCCCTGAGTGGAGTATGGGAATCGCACGGGGAATGGCCACCACCGTCTGCATGGCGCCTATGGCGCACATATACCGCTGCTGTTCAATATGCTGCGGCATGAACGCTGTCTTCCAAAAAGGTAAAGGGATTCTGGGCAAGCCACCATTCGGTATAGGGATTGACGGCGTGCTTTTCAAGGTTCTTGACAAATTCGTCGTTTTCTATCGTTTCAAAGATGCGCTTTCCGTACTTGACGATTCCTTCATAGCCCATGCCGAAATGCTCGTCCCCGATTAAAAGGGAGGGTATGCCGTATTTAGCGCCCCACAGGGTCATGCCGCCGTGCCGGGCGAGGAGTATATCGGGCCTGACCTTGTTGAGGATATTCGCCAGTTCGAATTCCTGCTTGTTGCAGACCGTGTACCCGGCGATGCCGTTGGCGTAATCCTTCACCACATTTTGCAACGTGTCGGCGGATTCCGCGCCGTTGTCGTAAAGCGGGTCGTGGTGAAAGATGGCCGCTCCACGGGGCTTCATGCCGAGTTCCTGGAGCAGGCCCAAAAGGGAATGGCCGTGGGACGCGCCGGCGGTAACATACGCGGATTTACCCGTCAATTTCCCCCGGAGGGTTTCTATCTCCGGCATCCAGCGTTCCCGCTCTTCCCGCAGGAAAACTTCCACCCTTCCTTTCCGGCCCGTCATGCGGCCCAGTTCCCGAAACCAGCGTTCGGTCTGGACGATTCCGTAGGGAGCGGATACCCTGATTTCCGGTACGCCGAATTCCTGTTCCAGGGCGGCCCCCAGGTAGGAACCCAGGGTTGCGCAGATCTGCACGGTAAGCGCGGCTTCGGAAGCCGAGGCGATGCGGGCAACCGTTGCGTAGGGGGTAAGGTAATTCGCCCGCAGTCCCAGCCGTTCAAACCAGGGGCTAAAAACATCGGAGCCCCAGAAGTTGATGATGTTGACCAGGTCTTCCTGCTTCTTTTCAGGTTTCTTGATCAGCTTCCGGGCAATGCCGTGGTAGCCTGAATCAAACCCGCTGGTCCATATCTTTGAGCGGAACCCCTCGCAGAATACGGCCCCCACCGGGATGCCCAACTCCGCTTCCGCCTCCCAGGCGATGCCTTCCACATCATCCCCGATGATGCCCGACGCGCAGGTAGTGATGATAAAGAGGGCCGCCGGTTTTACCCGCCGGTACACGTCCCGAATCGCGGCGGCAAGTTTTTCGCCCGCCCCGTACACCGTATCCTTTTCGGTTACGTTGGTCGTAAAAATGCGGCGCTGCGTTGGGTTAGCTGCCTGCCGGTGTATGCCGTTCACCTGGTAGGTAAAGGCGTATTCATGGAGGCATCCGGCGCAGCCCACCGGCCCGTGGCTTATCACCGCCGCGTCTTGGATCAGAACCACCGTGCAGGCGGCATTGGACGTGGAACATCCCATGCACTGACTGAATGACCGGCTCTTGTCCCGCAATGTTCCCCGCCGGGCGCAGTCCACCAGGTCGCCGGCGCTTCCCGCGTAACCGGTTATGGACCCAAGCCGCGTTTCCCGTACCTGGGCGTGTCCGGCCTTCAGGTTAATTTCACTCATACTTCCTCCATAAATACCTGCGAAGACGGTTCCAATCCCTGCCGCCGAGCGGGATCGGGGTGAGGCTATGTAGTTCTGAACAGACGCTGAACAGAACAACCGGGCCGTTCGTCAAAACGCCGTCATGCCCGCCTGAAAACGCCGAATTCGCCTATGCGAATTCGGCGTTTCCGGCCAGGAAAGCCGGGATTCTAAACGCCGGTGCTTTTGGAACCGCCGCAGACAATCAGGTTCAGGCAAAGGCCCGGTTAAACGCCTGATCCAGATCGGCGATGATGTCCGCCGGATCTTCCAGTCCTGCGGAAACGCGGATAAGGTTCGGGGGAATGTCTGCGGACCGCTGCTCTTCGGGGGTAAGCTCCCCGTGGGTGGTCCGGGGAGCATTGACGATAAGGGTTCTGGCATCCCCCACATTCACATGGTAACTCAGCAATTCCAGGGCGTTAAGAAAGGCGTCTCCCTGTTCCTGGGTTCCCTTAAACCCGAAAGACAGGACCGAGCCGGGACCTTTGGGAAAGTATTTCCGCGCCAACACATAGTTGGGATCGGATTTCAGGCCCGGATATTTTACCCATTCCGCATGGGGATTCGTTTCCAGGTATTCCGCGATTTTTTGAGCGGTAGCAACCTGTTTTGCCACCCGTTCCGAAAGGGTCTCTATGCCGATGAGGGTGAGGTAGGCGTCGAAGGGGCTCAGGGCGGCGCCGAAGTAGTTAAGGTACACCAGTCGGATGCGGGTAACGAAGGGCGCGTCCGGAAACGTTTCCCAGAAACTCCGTTTGCGTCCTGTTTCCCGGTCCCGCAGTACGTATTCGTCCTGGACCATCTGGGGGAACGCGCCGTTGTCCCAGGGGAAGCCCCCGGCTTCTACCACCAGCCCGGCGATAAGGTTTCCATGACCGTTAAGGGCTTTTGTTGCCGAATACACCACGATGTCCGCCCCATAGTTGATGGGATTGATGAGGTAGGGCGTACCAAACGTATTGTCCACCACCAGGGGGATTCCGTGTTTATGCGCCAGGGCGGACAGGGCTTCCAGATCCGCCACCACACCGGCAGGATTACTGACGGATTCCACGAAGATTGCTTTGGTGTCGTCTTTAATATCCCTTTCCAGCTTTGCCGTATCGTTGATATGGGGGGAAAGATCAAGATGGATGTTGAATTGGGGGTAGATTCTGCCAAAGCTGTCGAAACTGCCGCCGTACAGGTAGGGCGTCGTAAGTATGCGCCCGCCCCCTTCTGCAAGGTTGAGCAGGGTGTAGGAAACAGCCGCCATGCCCGAAGCCAGCGCCAGGGCCGCTTTTCCGCCGTCCAGGGCCGCCACCCGCTGTTCCAGCACATCCACGGTGGGATTATTTACCCGTGTATAGAGAAAGCCCGCCTCGGTAAAGGCAAAGAGGCCGTCCGCGTTTTTGGCATCCCGGAATTCATACGCGGCGGTTTGGTAGATGGGTACCTGCACCGACTGCCGGTGTTCCGCAGGGTTGTACCCCGCCCGAATCTTCAGCGTGTCAAATTGATAAGCCATAAAAACCTCCTTTTTATGCTTATGTTGGCTATATGTTATATTCAGGCTGAGGCCTGGAAATAACCAAATGTAATTCCTCAAGAATACTCTTGCGCAGGGCGATAAAATCGTCGTTGTTCCGGTTCCGGAGGGGATTAAGGTCAACCGTAACAATGTGGACAATACGTCCGGGACGGGGAGTCATGGTCACGATGCGATCGCTTAGGGCTATGGCTTCGTCTACGTCATGGGTAACCATGACCATGGTCGCCTTGGTTTTTTTCCAGATGGAAACAAGCTGCTCCTGGAGTTCTATCCGCTTAAAGGCATCCAGCGCGCCCAGAGGCTCGTCCAACAGTAACACTTCAGGCTCATTGATGAGCGACCGGATGATGGCAACCCGCTGGACCATGCCGCCGGATAGTTCATGGGGATAGGCCCGTTCAAAATCCTCAAGACCTATCATGGTGATAAATTCCCGAACCTTTTCCTTGTTCTGGGCAAACACCTTCCGGGCTTTAAGGCCCAGAGCCACATTATCGTATACCGTAGCCCAGGGGAACAGCGCGGCCTGCTGAAAGATATACCCCCGTTCATAACCGGGCCCCTGTATCTCCTGCCCGTTAATGGAGAGTCTTCCCTCTTCCGGCTTGTCAAGGCCGGCGATAAGGCGCAGTAACGTTGTTTTTCCGCATCCCGAAGGACCGATGATCGAGATAAACTCCCCGGCTTTTATGTCGAGGTTAACCGCTTTCAGGGCATATACCGGGTTTCCGCCTGAATCCCGGTACACCCTGGTAACGTTCTTCACTTCTATCAGGACACTCACCGTATAATCCCCCGCTGCCACCGCAGAACCGAACGGCGTATCATGGTTATCAACGCGAGGATCAGGGCGAATTCAACCGCAATGATGATGATGGCGCCGTACACCTTCGCGTAGGCCCCCCATCCTTTCGCCCAGTTGATATAAAAGCCCAGTCCCGCCTTGGCGCCCACCATTTCCGAAACGATTAAAGTGGTAAATGAAAAGGCACAGGCGGTGGATACCCCGGTAAACACGCTGGGCATGGCGTTCGGTATGGCCACATGGAACAGGAGGAAACGGTTATCCGCCCCAAGTGTTTTGGCGGCCTCAAAATAACTCTTTCGGGTAGCGATGATGCCGGATGCCATCATGGACGAAACCGGAAACCAGGAAGAAATAAAAATAAGAAACATCCCGGTGGTAAAGCTGTTGGGAAAAACCAGGAGAGCTACGGGAAGCCAGGCTACCGCGGGGACGATGCCGGTTACCCGGATTACCGGGGAAAGCCAGTAGTCCCACTGCCGGTACCAGCCAACAAAAATTCCCGTGGCAAGGCCTAGTACCGTCCCGGTAATAAGACCGGCAAAGAAGAGCCGCATGGAGTAACCGGTACTCCGCAGGAGTAGCAGCCGGTCCTGAAACATGACATTGATAATCTCCACCATGCTGGGGAAATAGGGCAAAGGCAGGAGGGCGCTTTTTGAGGTCAAGAGATCCCAAATGATTAAGGCCATTCCGCAGGCAAAGAGAAACTGCGCCTTGTGGTACAGTTTTTTGCGAAAGACGGGATTCCCAAGGGCTGCGAGATACAACGCCCCAAGGGACAGTATCAGTGCGCCAATAACAACCCGGTACGGAGAGGTGCGTACCGGCTGTCCTGGAGGAACAAGCCAGTTAACCAGCAGAACCGCCGCGAAAGACAGTATCGCCGCCCAAACCCACCCTTCGGATTTCGGTTTCCAATACGCCGTATCTCCCGCGATTTTCGGATCCTCATACCATGCGGCTTTACGCCGCTCCTGTTTCGCCACTATTCACTTCCTTTTTCTATTTGGGCGCTATGGCAAACACCCGGCTGGTGAAACCCGTTCCGCCTTTTATCCGGGGAAAGGTGTCAAATACGATGGCGCCCACCGGCGGAACCTGATCGAGATTTTTAAGCAATTCAACATTGAGTTTCCCGTGGTCAAGAACGTAGTCTTCGCCGATGAACCCAACCGTCGCGCCGGTAACCGCAGAATCCGTATCCGGTGTTTCGTGGCCCACAGCGGCAACATTACGCACATCGATCAGAAATTTAAGGGCTTCGATATCCCAGCCCGGATAGTGGGCATTACCGGCAGCATCTTTGTTCTCATATTCCTCTGCCGTATGTTTTGACCAGTCGCTCCTGAACGCGACAAAGGAGCCCTCCGGTATCTGTCCATGGATCTTTTCAAAATCAAGGATATCCTGTTTGGTAAGGGCATAATCGGGATTCGCCGCCACCGCCTCCGATTTATCGATCACCACCAGGGGATAGGCAAATTCGAGAGGGCCATAACCGTCCTGTAGCCGTCCCGAAGGATCAAAGTGTCCGGGAAAATCGGTATGGGTACCGTACTGTCCCGATAACGTGTACTGATAGGCTAGGAAAACACCATCGGTATTCTCAAAAGTATACAGCGGTTTTACGGCCAGCGGATCGAATCCATACCAGTGGGGCGTTTCAGGGCTTACTTCAAAACTCAAATCCACCCAGATATAATCGGACTTAAGCCGGGCAAGTTCCTGCCATAGATCATTTTTTTCCTTTTTGCCGCCGGCAAACGCCAGTACCGAGGTTGTTATAAACACGGTAATTAATAAAAACTTTTTCATAGTTCACTCCTTTGAGCTTCATGCGCGGGTAATAGTGATCAAGCCGGCGGCCGTACCCGGTAAACGTGTACACCGTTTTAAAGCCGCCCCTATTGGAAAATCAATTCTGCCCGCTATTTTCTATATGCTCACCTTTTCTTCGCCGCTTCCAGGGCG
Source organism: Treponema sp. (assembly GCA_031278025.1). The sequence continues at coordinate 3,573 of JAITLF010000322.1, read as the reverse complement.
AAGATGTCCACATAAAGGTCATCCACAAATTTCTGAGGATCCAGGTCCTTTGGCAGATACCCGATTTGGGTTAGATGACGGGCAAAGTACACCGCATCGTCTTTGGCCCTGGCGTTAGCCGCCGCGCCTGTATGCGCGTCATAGGCATAATGACCGAGCAGGTCCGTTACCAGCGCGGTGTCGTCAGTGGCGATCTTCTTCTCCGAGATGAGGAGTTTGGCCGCTTCTTCGGGATTGCTCCCTATCCAGTCGGCGGCCTTGTTGATTGCCCGGAGTACCGCCGCTACCGCGCCGGGGTTGTCTCGTACCAGCTTTCCCGAACCGAAGATGAAGCAACAGGCTCTATCCTTAAACAAGGGATGGGTCCTGATGTCCACCAGCACATTGTAGTTCCCGGTATTCTCCGCGATGGTGGCAAAGGGGTCCCAGGCGGCAAGAATATCCGCCTCACCGCTTTCCACCGCCTGAACCTCCTGATCCGCCGGGAAGGGAAGCCAGGTAATATCCGTCTGGGGATCAAGCCCGACGCTGCCCACCGAGACCGAAGCCACCGACATAGGGGTCCCCCCGATCTCATCCACCGCGAAACGGATACCCTTCCTGTCCCGCAGATCTTCCAGGGTAACAATCCCGGAAGACTTGGGCGCCAGGATCTTGATGCACCCTTCATGGAGGGCGCCAATCAGTTTTACATCGATCCCATTATGCACCGCCGGAAAATACTGAAAGTCCCCGTTCTGGACCGCCATTTTTCCCGTGGCCAGGGCGGTACGTTCAACCTCGAAGCCGCCGCCGCTTACCAGGTTTATTTTGACCCCCTCTTCATCAAAAAAACCCTTGAGAGACGCGATTGCTATAGGGGAACTACACGTCGCCCCGCCATAGGCAATGTCGTACTCCCCAAAGGGGTACTGACCGGACTCCTTTTTCCCCCCGGCACATACCATCCCGGCAAACACCGCCAGCAAAACCGGTACGAGAACCATCTGTTTCTTCGTCATAAAGACCTCCTTATACATTTGTCTTCCCGGCAATTCCCAAGACCATCGGGACCCGTCGGTCCCGATGATTCATAGAAGTCCGAAGTATTTAGTATTAATTTATAAGTGATTCAAGAACATGTCAAGAGGTTTTCCCGTAAATTTATTTTATATTTTTCGTAGAGTTTCACCCTGAGGTTGAGCTTTGCCCAACTCAAAATACAAGGAGGCAGGCAGGAACGCCGGGAACTATACCCTTTTATGTGCGAAGCGCAACTGGCTCTTAAAAACCTCTGATCTGCGGGGATTCTTTATTGACACTATCCAATGTTTCCGATAGCAATAATAAGATAAAATGGAAAAGCGAATGTACGGACAGGAATTTGGATTTTCTACCAGGGCGGTCCACACGGGGAACGATGTGGACGGGGAAACCGGGGCTATCCGGCGGCCCATTACTATGGCCAACAGCTACGCCCTGCCCTACGATCCCTCGGAGATGAACTGGAGCGGGGCGGATAAAAGCCTGTATACCAGGAACGGGGGCAGTAACCAGAAGTACCTGGAAGAAAAACTGGCATCCCTTTCCGGGGGAGAGGATTGTGTGGTTTTAGCCAGCGGGGTCGCGGCCCTGTCGGGCTTATTTTTCGCCCTGCTCAAAACCGGGGACCATGTGGTTTTTTCCAGCGTAACCTATATCGCGGTGTACCGGCTGTTACACGAATTACTGAACCGCAAATTCAACATTGAAACCACCATCGTGGACACCGGGGACCTGGGGGCGGTCCAGGCTTCAATGCGGCCCAACACCCGGTTAGTTCACCTTGAGACACCGGGAAACCCCACCCTGGCTATTTCCGACATCCGGGGCATCGCCGAAATCGCCCATGCCGGAGGAGCCCTCCTTTCGGTGGATAACACCTTTGCTTCTCCCTACAACCAGCGGCCTCTGGGGTTGGGGGCGGATTTTTCCGTCGAAAGCCTTACCAAATATATCAATGGTCATGGGGATGCTATGGGCGGGGCGGTGATCGGCAACAAAGCCTATCTGGATTTGATACGCGCCCAGTCTCAGGTGAACCTGGGAGGCGTTATCAGCCCCTTTAATGCGTGGCTCATCATGCGGGGTTCGGTTACCCTGCCCCTGAGAATGCGGCAACACAACGACAATGCCCTGAAGATCGCCCGGTATCTGGAGAGCCTCCCCTGCATCCGGTTTACGGCGTATCCGGGGCTGAAAAGCTGCCGGGGCCATGCCGTCGCGGCCTCCCAGATGTCCCCCGGGTTCGGCGGAGTCCTGGCCTTCGGGTTGGACCAGGACCACGACACCCACAACCGCTTTGCCAGCCGCCTCAGGCTTATCACGTCCGCCGTGTCCCTGGGCCACGACGAAAGCCTCATCGTGTTTTTAGGGGAAAAGGACGAGCGCCAATACCTCTACCCCCCGGAATTCCACGGGGGCTTTTTCCGGTTCAGCGCGGGTCTTGAGGATGCGGAAGACCTCATCGCCGATCTGGACCAGGCTCTCAAAAAGACCGGCTTACACTAACAGGATGGCGTACCTTCTATAAACGGTGGTATCCTGCCCGATATGGATTTTTTATCGATTGTGAACCCCTGGAATGCCCCGCTCTATTATCACGAAACCCTGACCAGCACGATGGATGAATCCCGCGCCCGCGCCGCACGGGGCGCGCCGCACGGCACGGTGGTGGCTGCCGATTACCAGGAAACCGGACGGGGACGCGCCGGACGTCCCTGGAACGCGGAGCGGGGGAAAAATCTCTTTTTTACGGTTCTCCTGCGGTACCCGGATATTTCCTCCTTCCCCCCGGCCCTCACCCTCCGTACCGGGTTGGCCGTCTCCCTGGCCATAGAGGACTATGCGCCCCTTCTCTCAGGCGCCGTTCTGGTAAAGTGGCCCAATGACATCATGATCGATTCCCGGAAAGCTGCGGGCATACTTACGGAAACGGATGGGAAGGCCGTCGCTATCGGCATAGGGGTCAACGTAGCCCAGGCTGCCTTTCCGGGGGACCTGGGCGCCAAGGCCGGGAGCATACTTCAGGCAGTGCAGGCACGGGGCGGTCCGGATCTTGCCGCAGACCGGGCCGCCCTGCTGGAACGTATCCTTGCCCGCCTCCACCGGGAGCTCTCCTCCGCCGAACCCTGGCGCGGGAGCCTGGAGGAACGGCTCTATCTGAAGGGCAAGCCGGTGCGCTTCATCGCCGGCGGCGCGGATTCGCGCCGCGCCGTTGACGGCGTCCTTGCGGGCATAGGCGCCGGCGGGGAACTCCTCATGGTCCCGGCGGGGGGAACCGCGCCGTACGCCTATGTAACGGGGGAATTGCAGGTGTATTACGATAACCCCGGGGCCGACAGCCGCTATCGGTAGGGCGGTACGGCGTATGAGGCATCCCGGCGCCTCCGGCAGCTATGCCGTCAGGCAGCAGCGGGCCCCCGCAGCGGGATTCTCTCTGATCCTCGCGGGGCTCTGCCCCGCACCCCGCCGGGGGGTTTCGAACCCCAGACTGTGTCAAAACTCAGAAAATCGAGATGATGCCACTATATATAGCGATGTAAGAGCACATAA
>JAITLF010000297.1 GCA_031278025.1 Treponema sp. | reverse complement strand
GGAACGAGCGGGCTGCCCGCCGCCGGAGGTTCCCCGGAAGGTTCCCCCCGGGCGCCTTCGGGAACAGGTTACCGCCCCCGTCCGGTATCCTGGCAACCGTTCCTTGATGGCCGGAACAGAAGGCCTTATACTTTTTTCCAGGAGGAAAAATATGAAAATCAGCATCCCCGTTACCCTTTTAGGGGTATTCCTTTTATATCCCTTTCTGGGATGTAATACTGAAGTCTCAGGCGGCTCTGATGATCCTGCCGCCGGTATCACCGCCGGTAACAGCGGCGGCCCTGGTGCGTATACTGCGGTAGCGGTTGTGCCGGTGATTCCCAAAGGGCTTCAGGAGCCGGACGACGCCAATCCGGCGGCCGTTTCGGTTGCCGCAGGGGCAAACGATTTTGCCTTTCGGCTGAGCGCGAACCTTGCGGCCCAAACCGGGGCGGCAAGAAACATGGTTTGTTCGCCCCTTTCCGTCTGGATTCCCCTGACGGCGCTGACCAACGCGGTGGATGCCGCACACAAACCGGCGTTGCTCTCGGCGTTGGGGGCGGCGGGCATGGGCGGCGCGGATATAAACGCCGCGGCCTCCCGTATGCTGTATGATTTGACCCGGCAGCAGGATAAAGACTACACGGAGAAGGGGTGGCTGCAGGGCTACCATGAACCTATCAAAATCGCAAACGCGATCTTCGTTGATTACCGGGTAACCCTTAACGATGATTTCGCGCAGACCTTCATGGACTACTACCGGGGCAGTTCCCTGCTGGTGAATTTTAGCGCTCCCGCCGCGGTTGCCGAGGTAAACGACTGGGTAAACAAAAACACCCAGGGGATGATCCGGAACATAATAGCGCAATTTGGGCCCGCAACGACGGCGGTTCTTGCCAACGCCATTTATTATTTCGACCAGTGGATATGGAAATTCGACCCCAGCGAAACCACGGAGGATATATTTTATGCTCTCGGCGGGGAACGGGCGGCGTCTTATATGTTGCGGGAGGGAGAGCAGCGCCATTTTGAAGATGAACGGCTGCAAGCCGTGTCGTTGGATTTTACGGCAGGAGGAGGGCTCGCCATCCTGCTTCCCAAAGACGGAGACGCCGCGGGACTGCTTGAATCCCTGACAAACGACTATTTTCGTACGATACAGAACGGTTCAACCGCCGCCCAGGGCCGGCTGCTCCTGCCGCGGTTTTCCATCGAAGGGGATGTACTGAGGCTTCAAGATATACTGACCGCTATGGGCATTCCCCTGTTCTCTACAGGTTCCCTGACCGGCCTGATAAAAGGGGATGCCGTCCATCTTTCCGATGCGATACACAAAGCGGTGATCACCGTCGATGAAAAAGGGACGACCGCCGCCGCGGTAACAATCCTTCCGATAGATGTGATGTGGCCCGGACCTGAACCGCTGGGCAAGCCCTTTGAAATGATCTGCAACAAGCCATTCGTATTTATATTACACGACTATACCAATGACGGGGGTACGCAGGTAGTATTCACCGGAATGGTAAATCAGCCGTGAAGCCCCCGGTTTGGCAGGGAGAAGATGCCGAAGCCGCCGGCCCCCGGCCTTCGCCGGGACGGACCGTGCGGTTGGAACAGGCCCGCTATTCCAAAATATATTGCTAAAGATAAAAAAATACGGTAGTCTTACTGCCGGGTGGTTGCCGGGCAGTATTGTCCGGCAACCGCCAAGCATCTGCGGCGTTAAGCCTGCGGGCTTTTGATAGTATTAAGGAGTATATGATGAACAGGTTGGTTAAAGGTGTCCTAGTGAGTTTTGCCATCTGCGCCGGGTTTGCGTCCTGCGCCTCCACCCCTCAGGTTAGCCGGGTTGACGCGGATACCCAGACGGATTTAAGCGGCTATTGGAATGATTCGGATGTCCGGATAGTCTGCGATTCCCTCATAAAAGACTGTTTGGAATCCCCCCGTGTTTCCCAGGAGATAGCCAGGAAGGGGCGGCTGCCGGTGATCCTGATTGGATCGTTTAGAAATGAGAGCGATGAGCATATCGACACGTCCATCATCTCCAAAACCATGGAGATCGCCATATTCAACAGCGGAAAGGCGGATTTTGTGGCCGGCGGGGATACCCGGCAAGAACTGCGGGCGGAACGGCTTGATCAGGAGGGTAACGCCAGCGAAGACACCGCCGCCGCCTTGGGAAACGAGACCGGGGCGGATTTCCTTCTTACCGGGACGGTTAAGACCATCGTGGACCGCGCGGGAAAGACGGCTGCCAGGACCTATTTCGTGTCTGCCGAACTGTCCAACATCGAGACCAACAGCCGCCTCTGGATGGATCAGAACAGCGAGATAAAGAAGATCATCAAAACCCCGGGCGCGCGGCTTTAGGTAAGGATCTGCCGGTATGTTTAGGCGCCTTCTGTGCGGATCCCTCTGTCTGGTTTTTATCCTCTTCCTTGGCTGCGCTACTACTGACGCGTACCGGCCAATAGACGACGAGGTATACCTCGAAAAATACGACGACGGGGTTTCCCTGATCGATAAAAACCAGAAGAGCATGTACCGGGAGCGGGATGCCCTGCTGTTCTATCTGGACAAGGGGCTTTTGACCCACTACGCCCGGCGGTTTGATGAGTCCATTCCCCTGTTACAGGAAGGGGAACGGGCTATCGAGGCGGCCTATACCAAAAGCGTCATCCAGGAAATTGGGACCTATATTCTCAGCGACAATACCAGGGAATACGGGGGCGAGGATTATGAAGATGTCTACATTAATGTCTTTAACGCCCTCAATTACTATCATCAAAATAATCTGGAAGACGCGCTGGTCGAAATCAGGCGGATGACCAACAAGCTTCAGTTTCTGGCGGCAAAATACGGGGTTCTGATGACGGATATGCAAAAGATGGCGCTGGAACATTCCGCAACGGTCCCTGCCAATGAGCATTTGGCCTCCGCCACGTTCAGCGATTCCGCCCTGGCCCGGTATTTGGGGATCCTTTTTTACCGGGGGATAGGACGGTACGACGACGTCCGTATAGACCGGGATCATCTTAAAGCCGCCTTTGCCAATGCCCCGGCGGTGTATTCCTACCCGGTGCCGGCGTCGGTGGACGCGGAACTGGATATTCCCCAGGGCAAGGCCCGGTTGAACGTCCTTGCCTTTAGCGGCATGGCTCCCATAAAGGAAGAAGAAGTTATCCGCATCCCCCTGCCCAACGTCCGGTGGATAAAGATAGCCCTTCCGGTTCTGGTTGACCGGCCTTCCCAGGTTAGCCGTATAGAGGCGGTGATAGACAACGGCACGCGGCGGTTTGATTTGGAACTGCTGGAGGACATGGGGGCGGTTGCGCGGGAGACCTTTAAGGAAAAAGAGGGCTTGATCTATATGAAGTCCATACTCCGGGCTACCATCAAGGGCGTTTCATCCTCAGTCCTGGACGCGGCTTCGGACCAGACTGAAGGCGGGACCAGCTTACTCCTGTCTATTCTTAGCGTAGGCGCTCAAGTCATGGCGGAAGCTACCGAACGGGCGGATCTGCGCATTTCCCGGTATTTTCCCGGCAAAGCCCATGTGGGGGGAATCGACCTTGATCCCGGCCTGTATTCGGTAACCGTGAATTATTACGCCGGTAATGGCCGGCTTATCACCTCCTATTCCCGGAACGCCGTAGAAGTACGGGCAGATGCCGTGAACTTGATAGAAGCCGTGTGTTTACGCTGAACGGCAGCGCGGGGTTCCTCCGCGATAAAATCCGATAATCCGATAAATCCAATCATCAGAAGCGCATCCGATAGAAGAATGTCCGAGAAGAGAGGCCGATTGCAGGGGCAGCGCCCCCAAACGCCCCTAGATTTCCGGGTTAAACCCCCCTTCTACGGGGATGCGCACCAGGTTGATATAATGGCCGGGATACCGGTTCTTGAAACGGGAGAACGAGGTTTCCTCGGCGCTTTCAAAAAGGGCGACCTGGAAATTGCCGCTTTCGTTGAAATACGGTACCAGAACGGCCACATGAAAATGCTGGCGCATACGGGGAGCGGGGTTTACTTCGTCATTAACGGAAGCAAGGTAAATCCTCCCCGGTTCATCAATAGCCAGGGTATAGAGCAGGGGATGGATGCCCTCAAAACCGAACCCCGCATCCTTGAGGAAACCGGGAAAGGAACGAAGGGCGCCGCCCTCCTGATTCCGGCGGATTACCGAACCGAAGGGGGCGTTCCGCACTTCAATCTCCTCCAGAAGAACTCCGTAACCGGGAGAACGGAGGATGGAATTGGCACAGGAAGCCAGGTTCCGGGTCCAGTCAAGGCCGAAGAAAGGCGCCCGGAGGGCCTCATACGGATCGGTGAAGGCCGCCCCCCGTTCCCCAAAGGCCGTTTTTAGGGAGGCTATGGGGAGGAGGCTGCCGGTAACAGGCCGCAGAATGCCGTCCACTATCCATTTAGCGAACCCCGAACAGTTAAGCCCCCCCACCCCGGCCTGTTCTTCGAGGGTTTCAATGTATACATACCGTCCGTGATCGTCTATGGCGCCGTCGTCCCGGAACGAAAGTCCGGGGAGGCGTTCCCGTATCGCGGCAACCAGGGTCCTGACATCCCGGTAGTCCTCCACCTGGGGGTCAAAATAACGGCGGGGAAAGGCGTCCCCCGCCAGGGCCAGGGCTTCTTCCACCGGTAAAGTCAGGAGGCGGTCAAAGGAAACGGAAACCGGCAGGGAACGGGTTGCGTATGCGTCGTAAAGGACCACATCCATAAGGCTCTTATCGTCCTCCCTGGGCCGGAACTGAACATACACGTAGGGATCGCTGCGGAGGAAGACCCGTATCCTGACCGCCGCGCCGTCCGCCTTTGACCGGGTAAGGATCCACGATCCCTGGGCCCAGCCGGGGAACATCCCGTTCAGTTCCCGTGCAAGGACTATCCCGAATTCACCGGTCCCGTCCTCTATCCGTACCTGAATACGGCCGCCTCCCGGCAGCGTGTGAATAAAGGACCGGTTGGCCAGCGCCTTAGCCGGGGCCTCTTTGAACCAGGTCTGAACCAGGGACAGCCTGAGAGACGCGTCGTCCTGTATCGCTGCGGAAGGTACGTCAACACCCCAGGCGGAAGCCCCTATGAGAACGAGAAGCCCTGCAAACAGGAAGCCGGCGTAACGCCCCGTATACCCGGAAACCAGCCTCATCATATGAAATACCCGCATGATCCTTATATCGGCATATTTTAGCTTCCCCCCCAGTCCCCGGCGGAGGCGGAGACCGGGCCTGCGGCGTGCAAAGAGAGGTTTACGAGAAGAAAACCCAGGTCCGCGAGTTGCAGACCCAGGTCTGCGAGTTCCAGACCCAGGTCTGCGAGTTCTAGACCCAGGTCTGCGAGTTCTAGACCCAGGTCTGCGAGTTGCAGACCCAGGTCTGCGAGTTCTAGACCCAGGTCCGCGAGTTCTAGACCCAGGTCTGCGAGTTCTAGACCCAGGTCTGCGAGTTCTAGACCCAGGTCTGCGAGTTCTAGAC
>JAITLF010000253.1 GCA_031278025.1 Treponema sp. | reverse complement strand
GGCATTTGATTTCTATGGTTATTAGCATAATTTCATAGTATTTCTTTGTGCCTCTGTTGTCATTACCCCTTTATCATACTTTCTAGATCACCACCCAATTTCCTGCCATCGTTTATTCTCATCATCCTTTTATTATATCATGAGTTAATACTTTTGTAAAGATTAGTATGAGTTGGCTCCACTGTTTTTGAGGTGTCGGGGCTTCTCTTGGCCCAATAATCATCTCGGCTTTTTTGATAATAAAAAATACCCACCCCAAGGGGCGGGTATTTTAAGATCTTTGTTTGAAAATTAGTCAAATGAAAGATGGCTGTGAATCGTCTGTTATCTTGCTCAGTTGTTTGTAATGTTCTGCGGTACCTTGTGATTTGACATAGTTTGTTATCACGTACTCGTTTCCATGTTTGCTTACCGTGCTTATGAAATGTCCGTCTGTCCAAAATTCTCCTCCCCCTTAGTTTCTTCTTTACTTCCGGATGTTTCGAAAATATTTCCCTTGCAATTATGCTTTTTATCGTCGTTACTATCTTTGTCGATCTATATGCAGGAACTGATTGTACCAGAAAATGCACGTGATCCTCATCTGTCCCTATCTCCAAGTATTGTATTTCATACCTCTTGCTGATTTCTTCACACACTGCTTTCTGCGTTTTATCTACTGCTTCGTTAATGACTATGCGCCTGTATTTTGCCGGACATACGATGTGATATAACAACACCGATACATTGTGGGATTTATGTATATATTCACTCATTCCTACATTCTATCACTGTTTTTATTTGTTTTTAACCGCCCCAAGAGGCGGGGTATTTACCCCAAGGGAATAAAAATTCATGGAATTTAGGATACAAAACTATTGGCATAATACAATTTTTCCTCGTTGCGGTGTTATTTGTGTCACTGCCTTTCTGGAAAAGAAGGGCTATGACGTTCCCGGCCATACTTTTCATCATCGTCCGACTTGGGTATCACGCCAGTAATGAAACTCTTCCCTCCGGCATCGAGACAAAAGATTCGCCAGAGAGGACGAAAGCCCAAACAGCGACCTTACGGTCGGCGGTTTTTCCGGACTTGGGCTGTATAAACTGGCCGGTAACGGTAACGTCCGTGATCGCGTCGTTCTCACCAAAACTTAAGGTTACCGCAGTGTTATACGTTGCCTTAACCGGTACGCTGGAGGACGCGGTAGACCCGGCCTAGGGAAAACGGGAATAACGTAACGCACTGACCCAACGACCCTGGCGTTTCCCCTGTTAATGTTCGGCCAGATCTGCCAAGGGAATCGGCCTGGGCGCTTCATTCTCTCCTTCCACACGGGACAGCTCTTCCATGAGTTCCCGGCCCCGCCGGGAGAGCTTCGCCGGTATCTGAACCATCACCTTGATGTAGAGGCTACCCCGGCGGCCGGATACGGGAACGCCTTCATCCCGGATACGGAGCAACTGGCCGTTCTGTATGCCCGGCGGTATCTTCACTTTGATAGTTTTACTATCCAGGGTGGTTATATGGATGTCCGCTCCCAATGCCGCCTGGGTTATGGATACAGGCACCGCGCAGTAAAGATCCAGGTCCTGACGCTCAAAATACTCATGAGGCTTTACTTGGATGAATACGTAGAGGTCCCCCGGAGGACCGCCACTGGGGCCGACATCTCCCTGTCGGGGAATGACGACCCGCTTCCCGTTCTCCACTCCCGCAGGTATGGTAACCATGATCTTCTGGCGCTTTTTCTGCGTACCTGACCCGCCGCAGTCCTTACAGGGCTGTTCGATGATAAAGCCCTCCCCGCCGCAGGATGGACAGGTAGATGCCACGGAGAAGAATCCCTGATTATGCCGGATCTGGCCCGTTCCCTGGCAGGTGGGGCAGGTTTTTCTGCCTGAACCGCCAGTCGCGCCGGTCCCCTTGCACGAAGAGCAGGACTCGCTATGAGAATACTGAATCTCCACCTTGGTACCGAAGACGGCATCCTTAAAGGGTATCTCTATATCATACCGGAGATTGGCCCCCTGGCGCAGGCTCCCTGAGCCGCCCCCGGAAGAACGGTGTCCGCCACCTCCGAAAAAAGTATCGAAGATGCCGGAAAAATCCCCAAAGATGTCCTCGAAGCCATGGAAGGCAGAGGAGAAATCCTGCCCGCCCCTCATCCCTTCTACGCCGGCAAACCCGAATTGATCGTAAGCGGCCTTCTTCTGATCGTCTGATAGAATTTCATAGGCTTCGCTCGCCTCTTTAAACTTCTCTTCCGCCTCCTTGTTCCCTGGATTTTTATCCGGATGATACTGGATGGCAAGTTTTCGATACGCTTTCTTTATATCATCTTTGGACGCGCCTTTTTGCAGTCCCAACACTTCATAGTAATCACGCTTGGCCACATCGGACCCCTTTCATGAATTTAACCGCGGACTTTCTTAACAGACTCTAAGGATTTGCAGGTAAAGTCCGAGGTTCATGTTCTCCACTATTTATCGTTTACAACTTCGTAGTCCACATCCTCAGCGCTCTTGGTGCTGCCACCGCCCGTCTGAGAACCGCCGCCGGCAGGACCTTCAGGACCGGGACCCTGGGCGCCTGACTGCTTGTAAACCTCTTCGGCGATCTTGTAGGAAACCTGCTTCAGGGCTTCGCTCTTGTCTTTGATGGTCTGAATATCGCCGCCTTCCAGAGCCCGGCGCAGATCCGCAATGGCCTCCTCCGCTTTGGCTTTATCCGCCGCATTTACCTTGTCGCCCAGATCTTTGATGTTTTTCTCGGTACCGTAGATCATGCTGTCCGCCTCGTTCCGGGCTTCGGCCTTTTCCTTTTCCCGTTTATCCTCCTCGGCGTGGAGTTCCGCCTCCTTGACCATGCGATCAATGTCGGCGTCCGAAAGGCCGGAGGAACTCTCGATGCGGATCTTCTGTTCCTTGCCAGTCCCCAGGTCTTTGGCGGACACATGGACTATGCCGTTGGCGTCTATGTCAAAGGTTACCTCGATCTGCGGAATCCCCCGGGGCGCGGGCGGGATGCCTACTAGGTCGAACCGTCCCAAAACGCGGTTCTGGCTCGCCATTTCCCGCTCTCCCTGGAGAACCTGGATGGACACCGCCGTCTGCCCATCGGCGGCGGTGGAGAATATCTGGCTCTTCCGGGTGGGGATAGTGGTATTCCGGGGGATGAGCTTGGTCATCACGCCTCCCAGGGTTTCGATGCCCAGGGACAGGGGGGTAACGTCCAGCAGGAGTACATCTTTCACGTCGCCGCCCAGGATGCCGCCCTGTATGGCCGCGCCTATGGCCACCGCCTCATCGGGGTTGACCCCCTTGTTGGGATCCCTCCTGAACAGGTCCTTGACAATCTGCTGAACTGCGGGAATCCGGGTAGAGCCGCCAACCAGGATAATCTCGTCGATCTGGTCCGCGTTCAGGCCCGCGTCGGTCAGGGCTTTCTTACACGGTTCCTTGGACCGCTCAAGGAGATCGTTCACCATCTGCTCAAATTTCGCACGGGTCAGGCTCTTCTGTAAATGTTTGGGCCCGGACTGGTCCGCCGTAATGAAAGGCAGGTTCACTTCCGTGGTCTGCATAGCGGAAAGCTCAATTTTCGCCTTCTCCGCGGCTTCCCGGAGCCGCTGCAAGGCCATGCGATCCTTGCCCAAATCAATACCCGTGTCCTGCCTGAACTCGGTGATGAGCCATTCCATGATGCGCCGGTCAAAGTCATCGCCTCCCAGATGGGTGTCGCCGTTGGTGGACTTTACCTCAAAAACCCCCTCGCCCAGTTCCAGGATGGAAATATCGAACGTCCCGCCCCCAAGATCGTAGACGGCGATGATCTTCTCTTTCTTCTGATCTTTGTTAAAACCGAAGGCCAGGGCCGCCGCGGTAGGTTCGTTGATGATACGCTTAACATCCAAACCCGCAATCTTCCCCGCATCCTTCGTGGCTTGCCGCTGGGCATCGTTAAAGTAAGCAGGCACGGTGATGACCGCTTCGGTTACGGACTCTCCCAGGTAGTCCTCGGCGGTCTGCTTCATTTTCTGAAGCACAAAGGCGGAAATTTCCTGGGGAGAATACAGCTTGCCCTCAATATTCACCCGCACATCGTCGGCCTGCTCAACCACCCGGTACGGGACCAGTTTCATCTCGTTGGTCACTTCAGAATACCGGCGCCCCATGAAACGCTTGATCGAATAAATGGTATTCTCCGGATTCGTGATCATTTGGTTTTTCGCGGGCTGGCCTACTACCCGTTCACCCTTACCGGTAAAGCCGGTGATGGAAGGAGTGGTCCGTCCCCCTTCGGAACTCTGGATGACTACCGGTTCGCCGCCTTCCAAGACGGACACGCAAGAATTCGTGGTTCCCAAGTCGATTCCAATTATCTTTCCCATCTTAATTAGACTCCTCTTTATATCTTAAATCCCCGGCATCTTCTGTCCCGGGGTTTTCTATTCCTTCGGACCGCGAATCCGCGGAATTGGATGAATCCGTCTCTTGGGCAACGGGCGCTTCAGGCATTATCACCTTCACCTTGGCACTCCGTAAGACCCGGTCCTTCAACATATAGCCTTTGATAAAATCCTCTTGAACGACCGGCTCGGAGACGTCCGCCGATTTTTCCACCATAATCGCCTCGTGCCGGTTAGGATCAAAGGGTTCCCCGGCGGAATCAAAGCGTTTGAGCCCCCATTTGTTTTCCAGCAGGGACACAAGCTGCTTCTCGGTCATGCCTATCCCTTCGGAGAGGCTGTTAAAATCCTTTGACACCGCAGCGGACTGTATGGCCCGTTCAAAGTCGTCTATGATGGGCAGGATATCCCGCAACAACTCCCGGTTCGCAAAATCAATGGCATCTTGCTTTTCCCGGTTCGTCCGCTTACGGAAATTCTCAAAATCCGCCGCTTTTCTAAGGTATTGGGCCCGCAGCTCCGCTATTTCAGCCTCCAGGGCGGCTGTTTTTTGGTCCAGTAATTCCGGCGCTTCCGCCCCCGCTTCAGCCGCCGCCGCCGCCGACTCGCCGGCTTCCCCCTTTTCGGCCGCCGTGTCTTCTGTCTGTTCCGCGAATTCTTCGTTCATTTCAGTTTTCCAAATAATTAAGATTGATTTTTTCGGACTATTTTATATAAAAATACTTAGGCGGACGGGAAAAGGTCAAGGAAAATTTTGAAAAAACCCACCGGGAACGCGCCGTGTCCCGCAGACGGAGGAGGGGGAAGTCTCCCAAGAAGGAGCCTCCGGCGTTACGAGACACGGGTCTGGAACTTATAAAACCGGCTGTAGAACTTTTCCAGCCGGTTATAAAACTTTTACAGGTGGCGGCAGAACTTTTCCAGCCGGTTATAAAACTTTTACAGGTGGCGGTAAAACTTTTCCAACCGGTTATAAAGCTTTTACAGGTGGCTGTACGACTTTTACAGGTGGCGGTAGAACTTTTCCAACCGGTTATAAAGCTTTTACAGGTGGCGGTAAAACTTTTCCAACCGGTTATAAAACTTTTACAGGTGGCGGTAAAACTTTTCCAGCCGGTTATAAAACTTTTACAGGTGGCGGTAAAACTTTTACAACCGGCGGTAAAACCGTTCCATCCGGCTGACTTACTGGTAAATAATCACATATGGCCGCGGGTTAAGGTTGAACACGTCAGCCGGGCTCATGAGGGGGCTGTCGTAGCCCGCGCCGGGAATATTAAAGTTGTAGAAAAGCTTGAAGCCTTTAACCGGTAAATTGCCGGCCTTGGCGTTATAGGCATAGGACTCCCGCTTGATAGCGGGAGTCCCGAAGCCGTCGGCGCAGTGAACAAGCTGAACGCCCTCATAATTGGCCGTTACCTTTTCGCGCTCCTGAATCATCCGCCAGTTGAATTGGTGGATCACCAGGAGCCGCTCCCCCTGGATGTTTTGTTCCCGCAGGTAGTCCGACATGATGCGCTGTACCGTGTTGACTTCATCGGCGGTAACCGTACCTATTTCCCGCATGGGCTTGTTGGTCCGCCACTCAGGATCCAGGGCGAGATGTACGTTGGGGTAGCGTAAATAGGGGAGCAGCTTTCTCATGGCATCCTCCGGCTTGTACCGGCCTATCTGGTGATCGATGATTATCAGGATATCCTTTTCCTGGGCGTACTGTATGTACCGCTGGAGTACCTCTTCCTGGATTATACCTATTTCGCCCTTGGGCCACACCGTCCCATAAATGATATAAAAGGCTTTACGGATCCCGCGTCCCCCGCTCACGGCCCTATACTCCTCCGCCAGGGCGCTGAGTTTAACGTCCAGCTCTTCTATCGAATACCTGCCGAGTATACCCATCTTCTGGGAAAGGGGATGCCCGTAAAAGGCCAGGATGTCGTCATTCAACAACATTGAATGAGGGCCGTCCTTGACTGCCGTGGGCGGGACCTCCTGGGCCATTTCCGACTGGACGGGAACCCAGTAGGGGCTTGCGGCTTCCAACTCCTGGGTTTTCCTCAGGTATTCAAGGAAATAGATGGAAGGGAAAAGGCCTCCGCTTCCCCCCGGATCCCGCAGTACGGCAGGCGTCGTAAACGGGGACGGCAAATTCTGTGCACCCCCGCGCTGGGGAAGCGCCATAAGGAGAATCAGGATGCAAGACAACCGCGGCAACTGACTAATCAAAGGAGCTTTAATACACATGGTGGTTTAAGTATCGACAAAAAGAAAAAAATCATGAAGCGGGATGTAACCGGCGGGGAACCGTTACGCCGTTCCGGGAACGGTACAGTTCCTTACAGCATTTCCATCTCTTCCTCCACCTCGCTGAGCCGCTTCGTGAGGGAAGCGATGGTCCGTTCCAAACGGTGCTTTTCCTTTTCCAGCCGGGTACGCTGCTCCTCGCCGGTAAGCGGTTCGGAAGGAACGGCCCGGAGCCCGCCCCGGACGGCGGCTTTTACGGAGTCCGGGCTTTTACCGTTGATGAGGGCCTGTTCCGCGGCAGTGCGTTCGTCCGCGTTTTTGATACCCGCCAGAAAACGCATGTTGTCGGCCCCTACCTGGGGGTTAAGGTTGTATTGGTACATCTTGATGGCGGTAGTGGCGGAAAGGCGGGGTATACAGAGTACCCGGTCAATGTAATCCTCGAACCGGGCGCCTATGGCGGCGCAGAGTTCATGGGCCCGCAGGAGGTGCATTCCCAGTTCTTTTACCAGGTTGCCGTTTTCCCTAAGGTACTGGCTGCGTATGGTTTCGGTCAGTTCCGCCAGTTCCGGAGAATCGGCGAATATGTTTTTGTAGACCTTCCGCGTTTCCGCCTTTTCCAAGAGCCCGTGAAGTATGGCCCAGAATTCCGCCGTATGGGATCGCGCCGAAAGTTTTCCGCCTTGGGAACAGGCATGAAGGTGATGGGCGTATTCGTGGAGGGCCGTGTAGATAAGGAGGTTATCGCCGCTAAAGTTCCGGTTATGAATGATGATCTCCCGCGTTTCCGGCTTGTAGAGGCCGTTGACCTTGCCGCTCTTTTTCCCCGAAAAGATTACCTGAAAATCCAAGGGGGCGTCTTCTATCGAAAGCAGGGCTTCTTTTACCTGATCCTGATTCATTGGATCAGTTTATCCCGGCTCTCCGATCTTTTCCATAGCGGGGAAGGGCAGGGCATCGGCGTTTACTCTGAGAACACGGCCTCATACAGGAAATCAGAATCCTCACGCGGCGTGCATCATGCGGCGATTGGCGCTGACCCGTTTCTTTTCCACGCAGAAGCGTCTAACACTAATAGAAGAATACGCAGGAAGAAACAATATATTACTTTTAGCCTTCATGCATATCTTTTCAAGCTCTTCCTTTGTACCCGCTTTACCGTGTATCACGGCAGCCACAATATTTACACGGTGGAACTTACATCCGCGGTTTGTGCCCTTAACCTTTACCCCGCGCAAGGCCCATCCGTATTCCCGTTTTAAATGCTCCCTTAATGCCGCATTCGTCAACACAAACCCGGTTTCCCCCCGGTATTTCAGAGATCTCCGGCGAATACTGTTTTTGCTTTTCTTCCGATTTTCGGAATAGGCAACCGTTTTTTTACAGCTTATGCCGACTTTAACAAACATTTTGCAACCGTAACTGTTACAATGTCCGCCCCAGGGCCTCTATAACCTTCTTGAGCATTAATCATTGAACCAGCAAAAACCAATATAAAAACTTCTCCTTGTAAAATAAATTTTATAAATGTATTACTAATATATTGTAATGACGGTTTTCAAAAGAAAGATGAAACAATGGATGGTCTGTGCATTAATGCATACAACGCTTCTTTTACTATTCTCAAGAATTGTTCCGGGCCGCTTATTCTCTTTTTCCTGCCACTTGATGTTTCACATATGACCATGCCGTCTCATCGGGATTTAATTCCGGTGAATATCCAGGC
>JAITLF010000059.1 GCA_031278025.1 Treponema sp. | reverse complement strand
GGGGTTTACCTGATCAACAAAAAAACCTGCGTAAACTGCGGCAAATGCCTTGAAGCCTGTCCCTTCAAAGTGCTGGTCCGCGCGGAGGGCGCCGCAAACCCGAGCAAGTGCATAGCCTGCGGGATCTGCGCTAAAGCCTGTCCTCAGCAAATACTCACGATAAAAGAGGCTTCCTGAGGAAGGACGGGGGCGTTGCGGGGGTGTCCCCCGCAGAGGGGGTAGCCCGGCGCCATGGGCCGGGCGCGGGGGTCGTGCCGTTTGCGGCACGCGACTTCCCCCTAAAAAAAGGGCTTTCTGAGGGGGACGGCGCAAAGAGAGAGGAACGGAGCGGGAATTATGGTAGAACTGATTGATGGCGGAGTTTGGCTTTTTAACGGCAGGGAAGCGGTGGCGGACACCCCGGAAAATTACCCCCTGCTCGAAAAACGTTTGGGCGCGGACAGGGTTAAAAAGCCCGCGCGGGAAGGAACCATAACCTACGGCATACTCGCCTCTCATAATCAGGGTACGGATGAATCGGGCCTTAAGCTTAAATTCGACGCCCTGGCCTCGCACGACATCACCTTTGTCAATATCATCCAGACGGCCCAGGCCTGCGGTCTTGGGCGTTTTCCGCTGCCGTACATTCTTACCAATTGCCACAACTCCCTCTGCGCGGTGGGCGGTACGATCAACGAAGACGACCACCTGTTCGGCCTTTCCGCCGCGGAAAAATACGGCGGCGTCTGGGTGCCCGCGCATCTGGCGGTTATTCACTCGTATATGCGGGAAACCTGGGCCGGTTGCGGCAGGATGATCCTGGGCAGCGACAGCCATACCCGCTACGGCGCCCTGGGGACGCTGGGGGTAGGGGAGGGGGGCGGCGAGCTGGTAAAGCAGCTTTTACGGGGAACCTACGACATGGTCCACCCGCCCGTGGTGGGGGTGTACCTGAGCGGAAAACCCGTGAACGGGGTCGGTCCCCAGGATGTGGCCCTCGCGCTTATCGGCGCGGTGTTCAGGAACGGCTTCGTAAAAAACGCGGTCCTGGAATTTACCGGCGAGGGGGTGGCGGCGCTGTCGGCGGACTTCCGCTCCGGCATCGATGTCATGACCACCGAGACTACCTGTTGGTCTTCGATCTGGGAAACGGACGAAACGATCCGGGATTATCTGGCCGTCCATAAACGCGCCGCCGATTACAGGCCCCTGCGCCCGGCGGATATTGCGTACTACGACAGATTCATCAGGATAGACCTTTCCCGGGTAAAGCCCATGATCGCCCTGCCGTTCCACCCCAGCAATGTTTACGAGATCGACACCCTGCTGGAAAACCCCGGCGATATACTCCGGCAGGTTGAAAAGGACGCGGAAAGGCTTTTCGAAAACCGGAATATCCGTTTCTCCCTTGCCGGTAAACTGGACGGGAAGGGCCGTATCCGCGTTGATCAGGGGATTATCGCCGGGTGCGCCGGGGGAACTTACGAAAATATCATGGCGGCTTCGGCTGTTCTGGAACAGGGGCGGGGACAGCAAGACGGCGGTGTTCCCGGCGCGTTTTCCCTTTCCGTGTACCCCGGCAGCCAGCCGGTGCTGCTGGAACTTGTCGGGAATGGCTGCGCGGGAAACTTTATTTCGCGCGGGGTGATTCTCCGCACCGCGTTCTGCGGCCCCTGTTTCGGCGCCGGGGATGTGCCCGCGAATAACGGCCTTTCCATCCGGCACAGCACCCGGAACTTTCCCAACCGCGAGGGGTCCCGTCCCGCCGACGGGCAAATCGCCTCCGTAGCCCTGATGGATGCCCGGAGCATCGCGGCCACCCTGGTTAACGGGGGCTGCCTTACATCGGCGGAACATTTTTCCGTGCCCGATAAGTTTCCGCCCTATCATTACGACGACAGTCCCTACCGGGCCCGCGTCTTTAACGGGACGGGACAGCCCCGAAAGGCGGCGCCCCTGCGCTGCGGCCCCAATATCACAAGCTGGCCCGAAATGGAAAATTTGGGCGAGCATCTGCTCCTCAGAATCGTCTCGTTCATCACCGATCCGGTAACCACCACCGACGAGATTATCCCGTCCGGGGAAACTTCGTCCTTCCGGTCAAATCCGGTCGGGCTTGCCGAATTCACCCTTTCGCGCAAGGACCCCTCCTATGTAGGCCGGGCAAAGGCCCTGCGCGAAGCCGAGATGCTGCGCCTCAGGCTGGTAAAAGACGGTTTTTCCGGCAGGGGGATTGAGTTCCCAAAATTCGGGCCGCTTCCCGAACTTTCCCCGGTAATTTCCGAACTGATAAAGATCCCGGCGGTAGACTTCCTGGACTTTGGGGACATGAGGATTGGTTCCGCTATTTACGCGATCAAGCCCGGAGACGGCAGCGCCCGGGAACAGGCCGCAAGCTGCCAGCGGGTTTTGGGCGGGCTTGCCAACTTTGCCCGGGAGTACGCCACCAGGCGCTACCGCAGCAACCTTATCAACTGGGGGATACTTCCCTTTACCCTGGACGGAGAACCGGTATTCGGTAACGGGGATTATATTTTTATACCCCATATCAGAACCGCGCTTGTAAAAGCGAAGGAAACCGTTGACGCCTTCATCGTTCAGGCAACCCAGGTATCCCCGGACACCAACGATTTTGTATTCGTCAACACCTCGTTTACCCTTGGAATACCCGCCCTGACGCCGGAAGAAAAGGAGATAGTCCTTGCGGGAAGCCTGATAAACTACAACAAGGCGAAACTGCGGGAAACGGGGAGCAGAGTTTAAGCAAGAGGGGGGCCTGTTACCGTACGGCGGACGACGTGTTAAAAGCCGCCTTCCGGCCCCCCTGCGCCGGAGCCTCCTCCCCGGCTTTCAGCCGTGTCCGGGGTCTCCGGCTACCCCCCAGTCTTACGTAATTACGGAAGGGCATCTATGCGTTTTAAATGTGTCGTTTTTGATCTGGACGGAACCCTGGTGAATACCCTTGCGGATATTGCCCTTGCCATGAATACCGCGCTTGACGAGCGGGGTTTCCCTGCCCTGCCCGTTGCGGCCTATGGCGGCATTGTGGGGAACGGTATCAGGCGTCTGGCCTGCTCCGTTCTGCCCGAAGAAAACCGGAACGAAGAAGTCGTGGATGAACTTGCAAGGCGGGCCGGGCAGTTATACGCGGAAAAGCCGGTGGTTCATTCGAAGATATACCCGGGCATTCAGGAACTGCTTTTCGAATTGGGAAAACTCAAGGTAAAAAGCGCGGTCCTTACCAACAAGTCCGACCTTGTGGCGCGCATGGTAATTGACCGGCTTTTTCCCGCCGGCGCCTTCGAGGTGGTGCGGGGGGAGCTGCCCGGCATTCCCCGAAAACCGGACCCCGCCTCTACCTGGGAACTTTTGATGAAGCTCGACGTTACCCCCCGGGAAACAATTTTCGTCGGAGATTCCGAGGTTGACCTGGAAACAGCCCGGGCCGCCGACTGCTCGCCCCTTCTGGTAAGCTGGGGGTTCCGGGGCCGGGAAGCGCTTGAAAAAGCGGGCGCCCTCCGCATCATCGACCGGCCCGAAGAACTCCTTACCCTTATCCGGGAAACCCGTATTTGATCCCGCCTCCTGGTTACAGCGCTTCCTCAAATTTGACAATTTCTGTCAATCGTTTATACTGTAAGTATGAACATGGACGATCCCAGAGTGGCGGAAAACCTTTCTGAGCTGGCCCGCGCCTTTGCCAGAACCGCCGACAGTACACTGATTGAACAATTCTTTGCATGCATCCTGACTCCCGCGGAAACGGCGGATATCGCCGCCCGCTGGGCGCTGGTCAAGGCTCTGGACAAGAAAATACCCCAGCGGGAGATAGCCAAAACCTTGGGCTTGTCTCTCTGCAAAATAACACGGGGGTCCCGGGAATTAAAAAAGCCCAATTCAGCCTTCAAGCGCATGTTGGTCATGGCATTGGAAGAAGAATAAGTTCCACAGGCGTTTATTCGAAAGCCGGGTTAAATACCCCGACAAACTTTTAGTTCGAGCTTCTTGCCGCTCAGAGAATTTTTCTCCCGATTGAGAAATCTCTGAACCTCCGATGGAGAAACGGGTCTATGGTCCGTATACACCCTACCGGATCTTTGGTTCAGGTTTCCTGTGCGGAGATCTGTTTGTAATGCAGGAGGAAATTTTCAATATTTTGGCAGGCAAGGGCTTTTTCACCGGGGAGCTTTGGGCCGCCCCTTCACAGATCCCGGCCAAAGAGTTCCGTGTAAACCAGCCGGCCGTCCCGGTGTTCGCTTCGCATCAGGCTTATGCGCCGTATGGGGGCCTCAATCCGCACGGGAAACGGCGCAAGCTCCCGGTTTAGCCGCAGTTCCCGGCCCAGGGTGATGTGGGCGTTGAAGGGCCGCCTGTCAAAAGAGAGGCCCCCTCCGCCTGAGGGAAATCGCGAAGACGCGGACGGCGGCGGCGCAAGCCCTTCGAGGCCCTCTACCAGCTTTGTCCGCAATTCTAAAAGCCGCTCCATGCCCGGGCTGCCGGGATCGGCGCCTATGTACCAGAGTTCCTTCCCGCTGTGGCGGAAACAGGCGGCCCGGTTGAAATTCAGCGAAAAGGCCCCGGGGGAGGGGAGGGCGGCGATAATGTCCCGAATGGCCGGAACCAGGCCCGCGCCGGTTTCGCCCAGGAAGACAAGGGTAAGGTGGAGATTATCCCGGCGGGAAAAATTCCCCCGGGCAGCCGCCGCGCGTAGTCTTTCCTGTATTTCAAGGATACGGCCGGTAAGTTCCTCGTCAAAATTAACGGCAATAAAGAGTCTCATTGAGATTTTTCTCTGTTGCGAAAAGTCTGTCTGTGCCGTCCGCGGTTTAAGCTAAACGGCGCCTACACCTTGATGATATAACCCGCTTTTCTCGGCGCGGCCTGGGGCGCGGGGCCTTCCGGATAACCGAGTACGCAGAAACCCACTCCCCGGTAATCCCCTTTAAGGCCCCATTTCTCCAGGAACGCCTTTCCGTCCGGGCTTTCAAAAACCTGTTTGGCCCGGTGAACCCAGCAGGAACCCACCCCGATGGCGCTCGCGGCAATCTGGAGGTTTCCCAAAACCAAAGCCCCGTCCTCGACAGGGGTAGCCTTGCCCTGATCGACCAAAACCGCCAGCACCACGGGCGCGCCGTAAAAAGGCTTTGCCTTGGGATTTTCGAGTACCTCGGCGTTGAGTTCCTCAAGCCTGTCCCGAACGGCCTTGTCGGTCACCACCACGATTACCGCGGACTGGTTATTCGCCCCGCTGGGCGCGTAAGTGCCCGCCTCCAAAATGGCGTCCAGTTCCTCATCTTTAATGGGATCGCTTTTAAAAGAACGGATACTCCGCCTGTTCTTGAGATCTTCCAGTGTGGTCTTTGCCATAAAACCCTCCTATAATTCCAAATCACGGCTATTCACCTTTTTCACCGCGTATTCGGCGAAACCGGCAACTTTCATGGGCGGAAGCTGTCTCCCGTCCCGGAGTCTGATGGACACCGTTCCTTCGCCGGCCTCCCTCTCGCCCACTATCAGCATATAGGGGATCTTCCTGTTTTGGCAATCCCGAATCTTGGCGTTAAGCCGGCCGTCGTCCAGTTCCGATGAAACCCGCAGATCGTACCCCTTAAGGTCCTCCGCCACCTTTTTGGCGTAGTCGTTAAAGCCCTCCGCCACCGGAATAACGGCGATCTGCTCCTGGGCAATCCACGCCGGAAAGGCCCCGCCGAAGTGTTCGATGAGTACGCCGAAGAAGCGTTCCAGGGAACCGAGCAGGGCCCGGTGGACCATGTAGGGCCGTTTCTGTTTGCCGTCGGCATCGATATAGCTCATATCGAAACGCTCCGGTTCGTTAAAGTCAAACTGAATGGTCGTCATCTGCCATTCGCGGCCCAGCGCGTCTTTTATTTTAAGGTCGATCTTCGGCCCGTAGAAGGCGCCGCCTCCCTCGTCGATCTCGTATTCCAGCCCTTCGGCGTTCACCGCCTTGCGCAGTGATTCCAGCGCCTGATCCCAGCGGCTTTCCTCACCCACGGATTCGGCGGGCTTGGTTGCCAGGTAAGCCTTGATATCCTTAAAGCCGAAGACTTTCCAAAGGTTCAGGCTGAAACGCAACACCTCCCGGATTTCATCCTCGATCTGTTCGGGCGTGCAGAAGATGTGCGCGTCGTCCTGGGTAAAGCCCCGCACCCGCAGAAGGCCGTGGAGTACGCCGCTGCGCTCGTAGCGGTACACGGTTCCCAGCTCGGCCCAGCGCAGGGGAAGTTCCCGGTAACTGCGGCCCCTGTTCTTGTAGATCATGATGTGGAAGGGGCAGTTCATCGGCTTAATGATATAGTCCTGGTTGTCGATCTCCATGGGGCTGTACATATTCGACTTGTAAAACCCCAGATGGCCCGATGTCTCCCAGAGCCAGGATTTTCCGAGGTGGGGGGTGTAGAGAATCTCGTAACCGTTGCGGTAGTGTTCCTGCCGCCAGAATGTTTCGACGGCCACCCGCATCCTGCCGCCGTTGGGGTGCCAGTAGATGAGACCGGCCCCGGCTTCCTCGTGAACCGAGTAAAGGTCCATCTCCTTTCCTACCCGGCGGTGGTCCCGTCTTTCCACCTCTTCCAGAAAGGCCAGGTGGGCTTTAAGGTCCTTGGGCGTTTCCCAGGCCGTGCCGTATATCCGCGTAAGCATGGGCCGCTTCTCGTCCCCCCGCCAGTAGGCCCCGGCGATTGACATGAGCCTGAAGGCCCCGCCGTGAATCTCGCGGGTGTTGGCCACGTGCGGCCCCCGGCAGAGATCCGCCCACAGGACTCTGCCCTCCGCGTCCCGGTTCTCGTAAACGGTGATGACCGCGTCAGGGGGAAGTTCGTTGATAAGCTCGGTTTTGAACGGTTCATCCGCGAAACGCGCAAGCGCATCCTCCCTGCTCAATTCGACCCGCGCAAAATCCTGCTTCGAGTCGATGATCTTCCTCATTTCCGCCTCGACCGCGGCGAGATCCTCGGCCGCAATTGGCCCGGGCAGAAGAAAATCGTAATAAAAACCGTTCTCGATGGACGGGCCTATGGCGACTTTGGTCCCGGGAAAGAGACGGGTTACCGCCTGGGCCATGACATGGCTTACCGAATGGCGGATTGTTTCCAGTTTTTCTTTTTTTGCTTCGGACATATACCCCCCGTTCAACCAGAATGCGTTTTTTTGGGGGCATAGTCAAGAGCGCGGCAGGATGCGTCCAAATTCCGAATCAAAGCAATCTCCACTGGAAAAAATCCGGTAAATTGACTATATTCGCTGTAGAGGACTGGTTCAAAATCTTATATGAACGTCAGCGGCGATACCTCAGGCTTCGCCGGCGTTTTTTATAGAGGTGATCATGCATATTGTTGAGGTGCTGCTGAGAATCGTAGGCGGCTTGTGTCTTTTCCTGTACGGGATCAAGATCATGAGTGACGGTATTCAGCAGATCGCCGGTGAGAAGCTGCAGCGCACGCTGAATTTAATGACGGGCAACCGGATCCTTGCGGTTCTGACAGGCGCCGTGGTTACTATGCTGGTACAGTCCTCGTCGGCGGTTTCGGTAATGGTGGTCTCCTTTGTAAACGCGGGACTTCTCTCTCTTACCCAGTCCATCGGGGTAATCATGGGCGCCAACATCGGCACCACCGTTACCGCCTGGATAGTCTCCCTTGTCGGCTTTGAAGTCAAAATTTCCAGCATGGCCCTTCCCGCCGTGGGAATAGGTTTTTTTGTCAATGTCTCAAAGTGGAAGTACCGGAGCCTCGGCGAAGTGTTCATGGGTTTCGGCTTTATTTT
>JAITLF010000196.1 GCA_031278025.1 Treponema sp. | reverse complement strand
GTGCGGGGCAGAGCCCCGCGGGGAACAGAGAGCTTCCCGCCGGGTCTGAGCAGCCCCCGGCGCGGTTCGGAGCGGAGCATTCCTGATTAAGAATGGAGTATTCCTGATCAGAAATGGAGCATTCCTGATCAAGAATGCTCCATTCTTGATCAAGAATGGTCCATTCTTGATCAGGAATACTCCATTCTTGATCAGGAATGCTCCATTCTTGATCAGGAATGCTCCATTCTTGATCAGGAATGGTCCATTCTTGATCAGGAATGGAGCATTCTTAATCAGGAATGCGCTGCTCTGATCCCCGCGAGGCTCCGCCCCGCGAGGTTCAGGTTGTCTTTTTAGGAATTCGTATCATACTAAGGATAAGCGGCGTTTCACGATATCCGTCTAACGGCGCCAACCGCGCCGCGGTTGTACAGTCAGCTTTTTTTAAGGAGGAAGAATTATGCGCAAAAAAGCATGGTTTTTCGGAAACAGTGCGGCTTGGGGACTCCCCGGCGTTGTGCTGGCATTCGCAATGACTGCCGCAGGATGCCCCATGAATTCAGAAGATGCCACCCTCGCGGCAGTCTGCACGGTTACCTTCGACGTGGACGGCGGTTCCACCGTCCCAGGCCAAACCGTGGCGCGGGGCGGAAAGGCTGCCAGGCCCGCGGACCCCGTCAAGGAGGGCTGCGCCTTTGTCGGCTGGTTCACGGACGCGGCCAAAACGGCCCCGTGGGACTTCGACACCGGCACGGTTACCGAGGACACGATGATTTACGCCAAGTGGATAGTGTCAAAAACCTTCACCATATCCTTCGGCGAGTTTACGGATGAAGAAATCAACCTGAACCAGGAGGGCAGGCTGGCGCTTTCAAAGAGCAGATACGACAGCCTGACTTTCATCCTGTCCGGCGTTGAAAGCTACGACTCAATATGGTGGTACAAGGACGGGGACAGCTCCGGCATCTCCGGCAAGAGGTATACCATATACGCATCCGGCTTTACCCCTGGGCCGCACACCCTCAACGTGGTTGTGATAAAAGGCGGCGTACCCTATTCCAAAACGTTCACCTTCACCGTGAGCACCTAGGAGGCATGAATCATGGAAAAAACAACGAAATCCGCGGCGCAGAGCCGCGCCGTTACCGCGTTCCTTTTGGCGCCGGCCGCCGCGTTTATCCTGGCGGGCTGCTTTAACTCCCTTGATCCCCGTAATCCCCTTGAAAGCGCGTCCCGGTCCGGGGCGGGTTCCCTTTCCGTAAGCATTGCCAGGCAGGACGGCGGGGAGCGAACCCTCTACCCCAACGCGGCTTTCACCAAATACGTGCTGGCCTTTGCGTCCTCCGAAGCGGGCAAGGCCTACGGTCCCAAAACCCTTACCGGGAAAAACTCCGAGGTATTCACCGATGTCCCGGCGGGTGAATGGACCGTTACCGCGGCGGGGTACGTTGCCATTAACGGGACGGAATACGCGGCGGCGGAGGGCAGCAAAGAAGTAACCGTCATTGCCGGGGTGGGCCAGTCCGTCAGCATAGCAATCAGCGCGGAGCAGGAAGGGGACAACGGGTACTTCGCCTACAACGTAACGTTCCCCGATGCAAAGGTTGATGCCGCGACGCTTACCGTACTGCGGTACAATGCGGCCGGCGGCGTTACCGCCGTCGCCGATCCGGTAAACCTGAAGGCGTCATCTTCCGGGTACTTCAACGGGGAAGCCGGCCTTGCGCCAGGGTATTACCGGGTAGACATTGTGCTGGAGAACGCCAACCAGAGCACCGGCGTCAACGAGGTTGTCCACATCTATTCAAACATGGAAACCAGCGCCGTGTACGCCTACACCGAAGCCGACTTTATTGACTTTATTACCCTAAGCGGTACCGTTACGATAGACGGCGGGGACCCCCAAAGGGTAAGTGTTTCCGCATACGAGGAGGGGACTTACTCAATAGGCTCTGCGTCCATCGATCCCTATACAGCGGGCGCGCCCTGGAGCATGACGCTTCCGCCTTTTAGCGCGGAAACTACCGTTACCTTTAGCGTGAGCTACTATGATTCTTCCGGCAATTATAGCGGCGTTGTCTCCGGCATCAGTCCTACCACCGTGAGTACCGCCTCGATTCCCAATATCAGCCTTGACCTTGTTATCCTAAGCGGTACCATTACCGCCACGGTAAACGGCGAGGACCCGTCCCATGTATATATTTACGCACATGAGGGGGAGAGTACTTACATATTAGGCTCCGCATCGCTCAATCCCTATTCAAAGGACGCGTCCTGGAGCATGACGCTTCCGGCCTTTAGCGAGGAAACTACCGTTACCTTTAGCGTGAGCCTCTATGATCCTTCCGGCAAGTATGCCGGCGCTGTCTCCGGCATCAGTCCTGCCAAAGTGAGTAACACCGGGGTTTCCAATATCAGCCTGAAGGCGGCGTATGCCACCGTTACCCTAAGCGGTACTATTACCGCCACGGTAAACGACGAGGACCCGGCCCATGTATATATTTACGCACATGCGGAGGGGACTAGTTACTCAATAGGCTCCGCATCGCTCAATCCCTATTCAAAGGGCGCGTCCTGGAGCATGACGCTTCCGGCCTTTAGCGAGGAAACTACCGTTACCTTTAGCGTGAGCCTCTATGACCCTTCCGGCAAGTATGCCGGCTCTGTCTCCGGCATCAGTCCTACCACCGTGAGTACCGCCTCGATTCCCAATATCAGCCTGAAGGCGGCGTATACCAAATAACAAGCTCCGTCAGACGGATGCCTGCGGGGCGGAGCCCCGCGAGGAGCCGGGCGTTTCTTGACAAAAATAAAAGAGGGGCATACCTTGGCATTCAATTTTTTAATCAGGAGTAATGGCATGAAACAGAAAGTTTTGGTTTGTTTGGTTATCCTGGCAGCTGTTTTTGGTTCACCGGCCGCGGCCCAGGAAGAAGGCGAAGGCTATACGGGTCCGGGGCTAGAGGCGGTAACCGTTGCGGAGGCAAAACGCCTGCGGAACAATACGCCGGTGGTTTTGGTGGGAATCATTGAACGCTACCTGGGGGATGAAGAATACCTCTTCACCGACGACACGGGAAGCATCATTGTGGATATCGAAAACAACCTGTGGAGCGGGATTTCGGTAAGCGCGGAGGATACGGTTGAAATAACCGGCGAGGTTGACCGCGGGTTCAGGAAGATCGAAATAGACGCAAGCCGTATAACAAAAAAACGCGACTAACCTGCCGTAAACGGCACGGGGCAGGAGGCCTTTGACGGCCTGCCGCCCCGCGCCTCCTTCATCCCGGATCTCCTTTCCGTTTCCCCCCTATTCCGGTTCAATAATCGTTGCGTTTTTCAATGCCTGGGGTATAATAACCCATAACGTTTTAACGCGGGAGAGGTGGGTATGAAAAAAGACGCCTTAGTGCAGGAATGGGTTGACGGGTACGGGGACTGGTTTTTGAAGGAGGGCGCCCTGGACAATGCCAGGATGGCCAAAAACCTCTATCCCTACGACGGGATGTTTTCTCCGGTTACGATTAACCGGCTGACGGTGAAGAACCGGCTGGTTATGGCGCCCATGGGGAACATAAGCATGTGCGACGAAACCGGGCGGCCTAACGAAAAGATGCTCCAGTATTTCTACGAGCGGGCCAAAGGCGGCGTGGGGCTTATCACCACCGGGCTGGTGCCGGTGAGCCACGGGATAGACCACTCCATCACCGAGCTGGGGCAGCTTTCCTATTTCCCCCGCATAGACCGGTCCCGGACCGTATACGCCGGGTGGCGGGATCTGGCCCAGGGCTGCCACAGTTTTGGGGCGCGGGTCTTTATCCAGCTTACGCCGGGGCTTGGGTGGGTGGGGAATCCCCAGTGCCTGCTCACCATGTTCAAGCTGCCGGTTTCGGCGTCCTGGAATCCCAGCTTTTATATCCCCGCCATTCCCTGCGCGCCCCTTTCGGACCGGAAACTGAAGAAGATCGCCCGGAACATGGGACAAGGGGCGGTGGACGGGAAAACCGCCGGTCTCGACGGCGTGTACCTCCACGGCCACGAGGGGTACCTTCTGGAACAGCTTTCCAATCCCGCCTTTAACCGGCGGAAGCTGGGGCGTTACGCCAACTGGCAGGCATTCGGCCTGGACTGCGTCCGGGAAATCCGCCGGCGTACCGGGCCGCATTACCCCATCATGTACCGCATCGACTTGTCCCTGGCCCTGAACGAAACCTACGGGGAGGCCATGCTGAACACCGGTTCCCTCAAAAAGTTCACCAACGGCCGTACGGTCGAAGACACGCTGGGCTACATGAAGAACCTGGTCGCCGCGGGGGTGGATATTTTCGACGTGGACCTGGGATGCTACGATAACTGGTGGCTGCCTCATCCCCCGTCCAGTATGCCGCCGGGATGTTTCCTGGAGGTAAGCCGCCGGGTAAAGGAATATTTCAAGGCCCAGGGGATCATGTCCAACGCGGGGGTGGAGGTTCCCGTCGTGGGGGTTGGCAAGCTGGGCTACCCCGATCTGGCCGAGGCGGCCCTGCGAAACGGGCAGTGCGACATGGTGATGCTGGGCCGCCCGCTCCTGGCGGACCCGGATTGGTGCGGCAAGGCGTACGCCGGAAAAACCGAAGAGATACGGCCCTGCATAGGCTGCCAGGAAGGGTGCATCAATGAATTTGTTGAAGGCGGCCATCCCCAGTGCGCGGTGAATCCCCGGACCGGTTTTGAGCATGTTTTCCCGGCGGTCCCCCAGAAGGCGGCCAAGCCCCGGAAGATCGCCGTAGTGGGCGGCGGTCCGGCGGGGGTAACCGCCGCGGTGGTCTGTGCAGAACGGGGACACCAGGTGGAACTCATCAACCGGGATGCCGAAATCGGCGGCAGGCTTATCCCCGGCAGTTTGGCGAAGATCAAATACGAAGCGGCCAATTACCGGCTGTACCTGGAGGGTCTTGTTAAAAAAACGCTGGCGGAGGGAAATTTGACGGTCCGGGCCAATACCACGGCTACGCTGGAAGACCTTGCGCACGCCGGCTATGATGTTATCATTTTTGCCCAGGGGACGCTTGACGCGGAACTGCCCCTGCCGGGTGCGGAAAAGGTAAAGACGGTGCAGGCTGCGGAACTCCTCAAGAACCCCCGCCTTTTGGGAGGGTCCAAAAAAATCGTCGTGATAGGCGGCGGCGCGGTTGGCTGCGAAACCGCCTACTGGCTCACGTTCGAAAAAAGCTGCGACGTAACGGTAGTGGAAATGGACAAATACATCATGAACCACACCTGCACGGCCAACCGGGGACATCTTATCCACTACCTGCATAAGGCCGGCGTACCCCTCCTTAACTGTACCAGGGTTACGGGTTTTGTTCCCGGCGGCATCAAGGTGTCCCGAAACGTCTCTAAAACCGTACCGGACCCGTACCTTACCTGGCATCCCATCCTGCCGGAGAACATCGAGAATCCCCTGGCGCCGAAACTAACGATAGAAGAAAAAGAAGAGATTCTTCCCGCGGACATGGTGGTCCTGGCGGTGGGGGGCGTCAGCGACAACAGCCTCTATCTGGCGGCCCAAAAGGAACGGGCCGCGCCGGAACTGTACAATATCGGGGACAGCTTCAGCGCGGGAAGAGTGCTGGAAGCGGTCAGGGCGGCCTACCGGCTGGGCATGCGGGTATAAGGAGCGCGATATGGCGATGAACTTAACGGAAAACCAAACCGCCCTCTTGAAGGGCGAAAAGGGAGAAGCCTTCGCCAGGGTGCTGAAAACCCTGGTAATGTACGGCGAGGCGTTTGGGGCGGAAAAGATGGTTCCCATCACCGGGGCTCAGGGGCATCTGGTAACCAGCTTCGGCCTTGGGGTGATGAAACCGGTGTTCAGCCTCCTGGACGGGATCATCCGGGAAGGGGC
>JAITLF010000189.1 GCA_031278025.1 Treponema sp. | reverse complement strand
GAATTAACCGCGCCTCGTATGTCGGTAAAGTAAGAAAACACCACCCCGAATTCGCCGAACAACTGCACCGGCACGGCAATCTTCGCGAGGGTATGTTCCGCGCCTACCCTGATGATATGCTGCCACTGGTACGCTCCGTCCCGCAGGAAATACTTCCGCATTTGCGGAAGATTACTTCGCCCTTCAGGATCAAGTTCCGACAGGTAGGAACTGCCGTCCACCGCCCGGGTTCCGTATTCGGCGCCGTGGCGTATCATCTGATACCGGAAATGCGCGGCGGTTCTAACGGCAGGCATTATATCAAAACGGAGTTGCACTTCATCGGAATTGGGGGGAAGGTAATACCCCAGCCCTACCCCGTTGTTGGTGTACGCGGTTTCTATCGGGTTATTATCTCCATACCAGGGAACATAATTCCGGGTATGGGTGTAGCAATAGGGTTCGATCTTAGTATAGCTCACCGTGATGGAGGCAAATGAAAGCCAGGGTATGGCCGCTTTTGCTCCCGCTTGAAAGGCGAACATGTGCCGGTCAAGTTCAAACATCTTTTTTATGCTGGATACTTCAATCTCATCCACGAAAAAAGAACCCCACACGCTGACTATACCGGGATACTGAAATCGTATGTTGGAAAAAAGGCCCATGTTGTCAAAATCACCGATGCTGTTTTGATACATAAAATTGCTAATTATCGGAAAAATATATCCCAATTCAAACCGTTTCGGCCATACTGCGGTACTGCCAACGTCAAAATGAAGGTAGTTTTTGTAGTTGAGTTCCAACTGTCCAATAGAAAAAGCGTTTTGGCTTGACCATGCGGAATCGCTGCCTTCGGCGTTGTAATATTCAAGCACTCCGGTCAGGGACGAAAAATTGAACCAGGAAACCGGATTAAACGTAGCTTCCAGAGCAACAAAAGGCCGCGATGCTGCGTTGAATACCAGACTGCCGCCGCCGGTCATCCCCCCCCATTCATGGCTTATGCGCCCAAGCCGGTAAGTCAGCATGTCGTCAAAAAGCGCACCGGATAATTCCGAGGTAAGGTTGGAACCTATGGTAAAACCTTCCGGCCAGTTCAGAATGCCTCCCGCAGAAACATTTTCCGGACTAAAAATAGAGCCGTCCCACTTTTTCCGGTAACTGTACGGAAAGAACGGCAAGGGGGAACTGTATACCGGGACCTGCCGGTTGAAATAGCTCCCCTTCTGACCCGGATCATTAAGCTGCGGAAACCTTTCATGATACGTCCAGCCTTCTCCAAGCAACGACCGGGGAAGGCGAATAAGCCCGCCAGAAATTTTGAAGCCATAGGAGAGGTGTTCCCCTATATCGCCGTTGGTATAGGCGTATATCCAGGAATCGGTTCCCCAGGTAAAATCCGCGTCTTGGGGATACGTCCCGGTGCCGAACAGGATTTCCAGTCCAACGCCCAGGTCTCCGGAAAAAAGCGGATTACCGGTTTTTTTCGACGGAACGTCAAAATGGTAGAGACCGCGCCGCCAATTGAACCCCTTGTCCGCTTTCTCAAGACGCGTCCTAGCGTTCTCCACTATCCGGCGTTCTCCCTCGTTAAGAGAGCGGGGATAGCCCGCTTCGGAAGCCAAAATTTCTTTGACCGCGGAGAGAATTACCGAACGGGAATAGGGTTTAACCTCCGGGAGAGGCGGACAGAGGCCCCTCATTTGGGCCTGTTCAAGAACATAATATATAGGATCATCCAATGGTACGGATACATGATTTTGGGCAGAGAGTAAAAAACCCGATCCAAAAAGCAGAGCGAGTAAACAATACCATTTCTTTTGCATACATTCCTCCACGAGTGCGTATTTTTTAACGAAGCAACTCCTCTTTACCTGTAGGGTTGTCCCTAAAAGTCAATTTTAAGAAAGCCACCTTAAAACTATTGACCTATTAATGAATTATACAGTATATATAATATGATGTCAATCCGGATGGTGCAATGGTAAAGAAAATATCAATTAATGATAAAAGTAATGATAAAAAAGCCGCGTGTCAAATGCGGTTAATCATTTTATTCTTGCTGTGGGGGATAAGTAATGTTCCGGAAATTGCCGCCCTTCCCGCTCAAAAGATAGTATATCCCGGCGACTGGCTGTACGAGGCCCTGGCGGTTCTTTCCCAGGAGCAGGGTGTTGTTTTTTTTTCCGATTCTACAGTGACGGTAGGCCAGATAGAACGAATATTAACCGAAGTTAATGAAGAAACGCTTTCTCCGGGGGGGAAGATTCTCTATGATCGGATCTGGGCTGGCCTTCAAGCATCGCCACGGCTTTCTTTACAGTTGGATGCCATATCGGTAGACGCGGATCCAGCTTTGCAGCCAGAGTTTTATTTTAAGACCAATGCTGAAACGAATTGGATTTATAACTACCATCAAAGGCAGCCGTTTTTTGCTCTTCCGGTCAGTCTGTCCATAGGTCCCTATATAACCGCGGAAATGGTTCCTTTTGTTGGGCAAAACGAATACGCGGCGGCGCTTCACAATAACTATCTTAATATTCCCCATGACACCTCCCAGTTCGACCTTCATTTTCCAAAACGGGCCTATCTGAGCGCAGGTCTGCCCTTTGGGAAAGCTTCTGGCGTACATTTTGCCATGGGCATAGGGGACAATTTCTTCGGCAGAACTCAGACCGGGAGCGTCATTCTTTCGGACACCTTGGAAAAAGTCAATTATGCCCGGCTTTCCCTCTTTTCATCTTACATCAAATATACCGCGGAAGTAACCCAGTATGGGGCGGATAAATATCTGTATATGCATTATCTACAGATGCGTCCGCATAAAACAGTTTCCTTGTCTTTTATTGAAGGGGTAATGGTTAACGCCCCCCTGGAATTGCGGTATCTTAACCCGCTGATGATTTACCATAGTTACGAGGCATGGAAAACCTACGATGATTATAATGAAGAGTTTATTAAAAACGGGAATGAAGAAGATAAAGTTGATCCGACCGGCGGATCCCGGATCGGTTCATATTTCGGCGTAAAGGCGGAATATCAGCCGGTAAAACACCTGCGGTTGTACGGGCTTTTCGCCATGACCCAGTTCCAGCTTGGGATTGAACGCCAGAACTGGAAGGAAGACCTTACCCCCAATGCCCTTGCCTTCCAATGGGGAAGCGAAGTTTCTCTTCCACTCGATCACGGGTATTGGCTTTTTGGCGTTGAAGGAGTTTACACTTATCCATATATGTATGTCCTTTATCATAAGGACTGGTCGTTTTACAAAGAGTATCCGGAAGTAGAAAAAATAACCGCCCGTTCCTGGACCGGTACGCCCTTTGGACCGGATTCAATTGCCGGCGCTTTATGGGTGGGATACCACAGTTTTGCACGGTGGTCCTGGGGGTTCTCGTTT
The DNA here is from genome assembly GCA_031278025.1 of Treponema sp. The sequence goes on along the minus strand of JAITLF010000189.1, from coordinate 19,579 downwards.
GTTTTTGCCGCTCAGGGGGAACGATCGGGGACCAATATTTTTGATACCGATAATTACCGCCCTTCCCCGGAAGTTTATGATGTTACCAGGCCGCTTACCGGGACGCCGGTCTATACCTCCACGTTTAGTGTCCTGGGCAAATGGGATCCCCAGGAGTGGCTTAGTTTTTCTCTTCAACCCGGATACAGAATCGTTAATAACGCCAGACATCTTACCGGCAGCACGGAACATGGACTGGAAGTAATACTATCTAGCCGGATAAAATTGCCGGCGAAGAAATGAAAAACGAAGGCAGGTTGTTATGGCCCACGGAAAGAAAAGAAACATAACAAAAAATTATCTTCAGGGTAGGCTGCGATTCACCGAGTTTGCGATCACCAACGCCTGTATCGCAAAATGTTCGTTCTGCGATATATGGAAACAACAGCCCAAAGTCTTTGCCGATAAAGAGAAAGCGTTGCGGGCAATTAACCGGCTCGCCGATTTTGGGGTATCTCATATTACCATCACCGGCGGGGAACCCATCCTCCATCCGAATGTGGTTGAATTTGTGGAGCTTGCGACGAAACGGAAAATGAACAATGCGGTTTTAAACGCCGCTCCCCATCTCTTGATGCGCAACGATATTCTGAAACGGCTGGAAGGCGCCGGGTGCGATCTCTTGAGCATTTCTTTTGATTCAGGAGATCCGGTTACCATGGCGGAATCCCGCAAGATACCCAATATTATGGACCAGATGGCGGAAGCCCTGGAGATGGCAAAAAAAACCACCCTCAAGACCATGGCTTCCGTGCTTATCTGGAACGATAATTACGACAAGCTGGAAGAAGTGTGTATGCGGGCAAAAAACATGGGATTTGATTTCGTCTCCCTGAATTATCCGACCTTTTCGCAATCAAAAGTGTATCCTCTGGGAGGCGAAGGGATAAGCCTGTCCCGGGAAAAAGTTATTCACGGCCTTAAAGACGCAATCAGGCTCCGGAAAACGGGGAAATACGGGATCATCAATATGCCGGTTTCCATGCAGAACATCATTCATTACCTTAAAGATCCCGCCACGGCAAAATACGCCTGCCACGGCGGCCGTCATGTGTTTTTTGTAGACTGGTTTTTCGATGTGCGTCCTTGTATGCAGCTTCCCTGGGTGCTGGGGAATATTTTAACGATGGAAGAAAAAGATTTGGCGCGTCCAACCTGTAATGCATGTAACATGAGCTGGTACCGGGACTTCAGCATGTACTTTCACGGATTTAAGGGCCTTCCCGTATGGCTTGAATCTCTGGCCGGAGCAAAAGGGCTGTTATAACGCCGCCTGACGCTTATGAAGATAGTAATGTTCACCGACGCCTATTGGCCCCGCATAAATGGCGTTACCGTTTCTGTGGATTCATTTTCCCATGCCCTGGTGCGTTCAGGAAATGAAGTTATGATTATCTGTTCTTTGTATCCTGAATCGGAAGAGGCCGAGAGGATAACCGCCGGGAAGAGCCGGACACGGGAGGCAGAACAGGGGGAACCCATCGTCATTCGGGTGCCTTCCATGCCGCTCATCCTTTCCAAGGAAGACCGGATAGCGAAATTCAGCAAATGGTTCTGGGTTTCCAAGCAGATTGAAGCCTTTAATCCTGACATTATTCATGTCAATACGGAATTTGTCATTGCCGAATTCGGCTTTCAATACGCGAAATTCCATAACCTGCCGGTAATCTATACGTTTCATACCCTGTGGGAAGATTACGCGGCAAACTACATCCCCCTGATCCCGACATTTATGCTGCGGGCCATCATTCGAAACATTCATAAAAACATTCTGAGGCGGGCCGATGTGATCATCGTTCCTACCATACAGATTCAAGAAGTTCTTAGAAAATACAAAATAAAAAAGCAATCCTACCTGCTGCCGACCGGTATCGATCCGCATGTCTTTAGCCCGGAACCGGCGGAAATAACTCAATTCCGGACCATAATAATCCAAAAATATCCGCAGCTTATGAATAAGCGGATATTGCTGTTCGCGGGCCGTATAGCCAAAGAGAAGAACATAGATTTTTTGTTGAAAATAGTGCCGGAGGTTACGGCGAAACATCCGGAAGTTGTTTTTCTCTTCGTCGGTAACGGCCCTGATCTGTACTTTTATATGGAAGAATGTGAACGGCTTGGGATTCAGGAGCATTGCGTTTTTACCGGCTATGCCGCACGGGAAGATTTGGCGTTGATCTACGGGATGTCCGATATTTTTGTATTCCCCTCTTTAACGGAAACCCAGGGGCTGGTAACTATCGAGGCCATGCTTTCCGGTACTCCGGTGGTGGCGATTGGCGCTATGGGCACTATCCAGGTGATGAGCGGAGATAAGGGCGGTTTTATGGTTCAAAACGATGCCTGGGAGTTTATAGCCCGGGTCTTTGACCTTCTGGAAGATGACGAATTATACCGGCGTAAAGTCGAGGAGGCGAAACGTCACGCCCAGAGGTGGACCATAGGAACCATGACGGAAAAACTGGAACAAATTTACCGTTCTTCCTCAGGGCGGGCGCATTAACCTATTCCCGAAAGAGCTTCCTTTTGGCATACTTCTTGCCTTTAACGCCCTTAAAGGGGCGGGTCTGGAAGTTACGGGGGGAGCCCCCCGCGTCTGCGGAGGAGTCTCCGCGGTCTGCGGAGGAGTCTCCGCGAGTCGCGGAGGAGTCTCCGCGGGTCGCGGGGGAGCCTCCGCGGGTCGCGGGGGAGCCTCCGGAAGTTCCACAGGCGGCCGGGAAGTTCCCAAGGAGGGACCGTATGGGTCAGAGAAAAAATGCGACGGCTGGCCGGCTGTTCGTGGCGCCTAAATATTGCCGAAGGCGGCTTTTTTTGCCATATTATAGAGATGACCCTCAATGAATTTGATATCTGGTACCGGGCCCGGTATCGGCAGACATCTTCGGCGTTACTCACGGTTATCTTTGGTCTGTCGGATCTGCTTGGGGTTATGCTTTCATTTGGCACGGGATTTTTTCTGGTTAACCTTTACGATTTATCGGCTATTAATTTCAAATCCTTTGTCGGCTATTGGCCGTACCTTCCGATATTCATTATCATTTTCCAGATATTCCGCCTGTATCCCGGAATATCTTTGGCGCCCGCGGAAGAGCTTAAAAATTTTACTATCGCCTCTTTGGTTGCCCATGGGGGCGTCATTATTTCCCGGTTTATTGAAGACAGGGAATTCGACGCCATTTCCGCCGCGTTTATCATCAGTTTTACTGTCTCCTGTTATATTTTACTCGTATGCCGTTCCTGTACCCATTCATTTCTAAAAGGGATAAAGCTAAAAGGCATCCCCGCGGTTATCTTCGGCAGTGGTCCTGCCGGAACGCAGATCGTTGACCGGCTCTTAATAAACAGGAAGATGGGCTATGTGCCGGTCCTGATTCTGGATGATGACCCCGCTTCCGGGGACTTTTACCGGGAAATTCCCATTATTCACGATACCGGGTTGGGATATGAAATTGTCAGGCGGTTTAATATAAAAATGGCGATTATCGCCATGCCGAAATTGGAGCGGACAGGAGTCTCATGGCCGCTTAAAAAATCAATTACATCTTTCCGCTACAATGTACTCATTTCGGATTTCTCCGGCATTTCCAATATATGGATGTCTGTCCGCGATTTTGACGGGGTTCTGGGTCTGGCTGCCAGTCATCGGCTCAAAATGCCCTGGAACCTGGGAATTAAACGGTTTGCTGATTTGTTCATTGTCATCTTTGGCGGGATCCTTATCCTTCCGTTTCTGCTTTTTATCGCTTTTCTTATTAAAGCGACTACACCGGGGCCTGTCTTGTATAAACACAACAGGCTGGGACTTAACGGCAAAACTATCGGGGTGTATAAATTTAGATCGATGGTCATAGATGCCGAGGAACGGCTGAAAAAAATGCTGGAAGATCCGAAAATCCGGGAGGAATGGGAAATCTGTCACAAACTCAAGGACGATCCCCGGATAACCCCAATCGGCAGATTTTTGCGCCGTACCAGTCTGGACGAATTCCCCCAGATCATCAATGTCTTAAAGGGAGAGATGAGCCTTGTGGGGCCAAGGCCGGTTACGGAAGATGAAGTAAAAAAATACGGCGATGATTTTAACCGGATTTTTTCAGCCAAGCCGGGGATGACCGGCCTTTGGCAGGTATCGGGCCGGTCGGATACCGATTATCGCGACCGGGTTATCTACGACACCTATTATTTGCAAAGCTGGTCCCTGTGGCTTGATCTGTGGGTACTGTATAAAACATCCGGGGTTGTACTAAAAGGCAAAGGAGCGTATTAGTGCGTTTTTTTTCTGTTTTTCTCTGTGTACTTTTACTGTACATCGCGGTTTTCCCCGCGCCGGCTTTCGCTCAGCATCGTTCGTTTGACGAAATTTTTCCCAACTACACTGAAACAAACCGGGAAAAGGTTTTTTCTCAAAATGGCTTGTTCATTTCCTCGAAAGATACGGTTGCTCTGCAAATGCCCCCCCCCATTCCGGCCGGCGCCGCCATCCAGAAAGCCGTCCTGGAGCAACGGCCCGTTTTTATAAACGAGTCTCTTCAGGTCATCCCCTTCACGGAAAACGCGCCGGATTTACTGCGGGTGTACAATGCCTGCGGCAAGGTGCAACGATTAAAAGGCCGCCTGTACTATTCGGCTACCCGTAACCAGGATATTCCCTTATTTGAAGAAGCAACCCGCATTGAAAGCCCGAAAAAGACCTCCGTTATTCCGGATCCCCCCGATGCTTTATCGGTTCCTCAAAGAGAGACCGTGTATATACGCCTTAAAGACACGAATTTCGGGAATTCCTATTATCAGGCGGATATTTCCGTGGATCAATACGGCCTTACCTACAGCCTGACCAATTTCAGAAACTTCACCTATTTCTTCATTCCGGTCATTCGGGAAAAAAAGTTTATCGCTCATCTGTACATAGAACCTCTGGCCGAAGGCGTCCTCATCTACAGTGTGTCCGGCGCCGATGTTTCGGATTTTGTCGCTTCCAAGATCGATATTTCCTCGGCCGTTAGAAAACGGCTCGAAGTGATCGTTGGATGGATTATCGACGGGATACACGGTTTGTAAGCGCCTGTTGCATTGTACGCGTTGGGAACCGGATCTTTCCCGTTCATACAACGGAGGTCATTGTGAAGATTATTGTGCCTATTAAACAGGTACCGGAAAGCAGCAACGTAAAAATGGACCCGGAAACCGGGACCCTTATCCGCACGGGAGTCGAGACCGTGGTAAATCCGCTGGATCTCTATGCCCTGGAAGCGGCGTTGCGCCTGAAAGAACAGCACGGCGGGACCATAACCGTCATCTCTATGGGACCGCCCCAGGCTATGAAGGCCCTCAAAGAGGCGATCGCCATGGGCTGCGACGAAGGGGCGCTTATTTCCGACCGGAAGTTCGGCGGTTCCGATACCCACGCCACCTCCTATACCTTGTCCCACGCCATCTGCGGCATGGGGGGCTATGATCTTATCATCACCGGGGAGCGGGCCACGGACGGGGATACCGCTCAGGTGGGGCCGGGGATTGCGGCATGGCTCGGTATTCCTCTTGCCACCTACGTGTCCAGGATTGAAGCGTTGGAAAAAGGGCGGCTCCATCTGGAACGGCTGGTAGAAGAGGGGTATCAAGTGCTTTCCGTCCCCCTGCCCTGCCTCCTTACGGTGGTAAAGGCAGTGGCGGCCCCCCGGCTGCCCACCCTGAAAGGCATGATCCGCTCCAGGAACCTCCAGATTCCGGTCTTGAACGCAGAAACGCTCCGGCTTGATCCTGAATACCTGGGACTCGCGGGCTCTCCCACCAGGGTAGTCACGATCGATACTCCCAAGATTACCCGCAAGGGCAGAATCCTGAATGTCCAGGATGATATGTCCCTTAAAGCCGCAGTGGACGCGATGGCGGCGTTGCTCGAAAAGAAGGGGGTCCTTCCAGTACCACAAAACGGAACGCAGGACGGATTACCGCCTGGGGGAGCGAAAAAGGATCCTGCGGAAGAGACAAGGGCGCCTTCGTTCGCGGTAACATTGCGACATCCTGCCAGGCAGGATGCCCGTGAAGTATGGACCCTGGCGGAACAATTTGAAGGCAAGCTCAAGGGGGTTTCCTTTGAAGTGCTTACCCGTGGGCGGAAGCTGGCGGATACGCTGGGAACCCATCTGGTTTCGGTGCTTATCGGCGACGGGGTACCGGAAGAAGACCTTATGGCCCTTATCAGGCGGGGGGCCGACGCGGTGTACGCGGTGCAGGGACCGGGGCTCAAAAACTTTGTATGCGAACCCTATGAGTTCGTGCTGACACGGCTCATCAGGGAATATAAGCCCGCCATCCTCCTTGCCGCCGCCACCTCTACGGGCAGAACCCTCATGCCCTATGCGGCGATAAAGAACCGCACGGGCCTTACGGCAGACTGTACGGAACTGGATATTGAGGAAGGGACCGGGAACCTCCTGCAAACCCGGCCCGCCATTGGGGGCAACATTATGGCCACCATTAAAACCCCCCATCACCGGCCGCAGATGGCCACGGTCAGGCCCAAGTCCTCCCGGCCCCTGAGCGAGGATCCAACGCGGACCGGGGAAATCAGGCTCATCCCCGTACCCCCCCTCCCCTCCTCCGGGACTCTCGTCAGAGGCTACCGCCGGGATGAAGCGGGGGATATGGGGCTTGAAGAGGCGGATTTGGTGATAGCCGGCGGGCGGGGCCTTAAAAAGAGCGAAAACTTCACCCTTATTCGGGACCTGGCTCATAGTCTGGGCGCGGCGGTAGGGGCAAGCCGGGATGCGGTGGATAGGGGCTGGATATCCTATCCCCACCAGGTTGGGTTGAGCGGGAAAACCATCTCCCCCAAGGTGTACATCGGCATCGGCATATCCGGCGCTATTCAGCATCTGGCGGGAATTAAAACCAGCGAAACCATTGTGTCCATTAATTCCGATCCGGACGCGGCCCTGCACAAAATAGCGGACCTGGCAATCGTCGGGGATGCGTTTCAGGTGATTCCTGGGCTGCGAAAACGGCTTAACGCGAGATAAGGGAAAGACCGATGCCGAACACGATGTATAATCCGGTTACGCCGGAACTGGTTACGGTATTGATGGATATTGCCGGCAAGGGCAATGTGTTTACCGATGTGGAAAAGCTCCAAGCCTATTCCCATGACGAAACCGATGCTTCGGTATACGGCCATAACCCGGAAGTGGTGGTCCTGCCCCAGACTGCCGAACAGGTCGCCCGGATAGTCTCCCTGGCAAACCGGGAAAAAATACCCATTACCCCCCGTGGCGCGGGATCCGGCCTTTCCGGAGGGGCCATTCCCGAATACGGGGGCATCGTGATCTCCCTGGAAAAGATGAACCGCCTTTTGGAACTGGACAAGGCCAACATGGTCGCGGTGGTTGAAGCGGGGATGGTAACCAACGATCTGGCCAACGCGGTACAGGCCGAAGGGCTTTTTTTCGCGGGTTACCCCATGAGCCTGCAAACCTGCGTCATCGGGGGCAATATCGCGGAAAACGCAGGGGGCGGCAAGGCGGTCAAGTACGGCGTAACTGGCCGGTACATCACCGGCCTGGAGCTGGTAACCCCCCAGGGGGAGATAGTTCAGCTTGGGGGAAAGCTGGTTAAGGATGTAACCGGCTATGACCTCAAATCCCTGGTCATCGGTTCCGAGGGAACCCTGGGGATCGTAACCAAAGCCATCGTCAAACTCATCGGCTATCCGTCAAGCAAGGGGGATCTCCTGGTCCTGTTCAAAACCCCTAAGGACGCCATCGACCTGGTCCCGGTGATCCTTTCCACGGGACTCACCCCGACCAGCATTGAGTTCATGGATCAGCTTTCGGTCATCACAAGCTGCGCGTACCTTAACGAGAGCCTCCCCTATGAGAACGCCGGGGCCATGCTCCTCATAGAGATGGACGGCGGCAGCGCATTCCGGATCGAAACAGAACTGATTGAAATCGGAAAGCTCTGCGAAGCAAACGGCGCCATTGAGGTCTATGTGGCGGAGGATCGGAACACCATTGAGCGGATTTGGAATGTGCGCCGGAATGTTGCCGAGGCGTTTAAGGTATTAAGCCCTATCCAAAGTCTGGAGGACATCGTGGTTCCCAGTTCCCGAATCCCCGAAATGATCCCGGAACTGGAACGGTTGGGGAAGAAGTACCAAGTCCGGATTCCCTGTTACGGCCATGCCGGGGACGGCAATCTCCACGCAACCCTGGTTAAGGACCCGGCCATGCCCTTGGAAGTCTGGAAGCGGAATGAAGACCTTTGCCTTAAAGAGCTGTACCACATTACCGGTAAATTCGGCGGCAAAATTAGCGGCGAACATGGCATCGGCATAAAACGCCGGGACTACCTCAAGGAGCTTATCGATCCGATAGAGCTGGGCCTGATGCGGGCCATAAAGAACGCTTGGGATCCGAATAATATTATGAATCCGGGCAAAATATTTTTATAAGAGCCTGCTGCGCTTCACGCATAAAACACTATAAACCGCGTTAAGGCGGCGTTGATGGAAAATGAGGGCGCTGTCCCTTTGGGCGGCGCATACGAAATCGGGGTTTGCGGGGCTCTTTGCCCCACAAACCCCTTAGCGGCTTTAGCCGGCATCTCCTATACAAACACGATCCGATCCGGCTCCTGGGGATGGGCTTCCCTGGACGCGGCGGGAATGCCGATGGCTATAGCCACCGCAAAACGGTATCCGGCGGGGAACTTGACGAGTTGATTGAAGTACTCTTGCCGGGGACCGGTAAAGGCGGCATCGGGGAGCCCCAGAATCACGCTTCCCAGCCCCAGGGAATGAGCGGCCAAGGCTATGTTCTGCACGGCGATGCCGCAGTCCAGGCGGCCCCAACGACTTTCCGCATCGCAGCTCACAAAAATCACCGTGGGAGCGCCGTAGAAGATGTCAGGCGGCAGCTCCAGGCTGTCGATATTTTTGTGCGTTTCCTCGTTTACCTCTTTGAGGATGTCAGTCTTCTGCACCACCGTAAAATGCCAGGGCTGGCTATTGTGGGCGCTGGGGGATTCCCGTGCAGCCTTCAGAAGGGCGTCAAGCTGCTCCTGGGTAAGCTGTTCGCCTTTATAGGCGCGGATACTGCGGCGATCCGCGATTGCGGTTAATACCGGATTGTTCATAAAAACCTCCATACCTAAAACTTAGTAAACCTACCGTATTGCATCCGGCGCTGTTTTTCAAGAGGACATATCCGGCGCGGCAGGGCGGGCGCATTAACCTATTCCCGAAAGAGCCTCCTGTTGGCATACTTCTTGCCTTTAACGCCGTTTCAGGGTCGGGTCTGCCGGTTCAAAACCCAGGTTTCTTGATCGCAGACCCAGGTTTCTTGATCGCAGACCCAGGTTTCTTGATCGCAGACCCAGGTTTCTTGATTGCAGACCCAGGTTTCTTGATTGCAGACCCAGGTTTTTTGATCGCAGACCCAGGTTTCTTGATTGCAGACCCAGGTTTTTTGATCGCAGACCCATTTCCCGCGTCCGCAGACCCATCTCCGCGATACGCGGGGGAGCCGCTAGAAGTTCCGGAAGAGAATATAAATTGAAAAGGAGGAGGATATAAATTGAGAAGGAAGGATCGGGAAGTTACCGGCGCCGAAAATCTGTTGGAGATACTCCGAGAATGTACGGTTTGCCGCTTGGGCATGGCGGATGACGGCGTACCCTATGTCGTTCCCCTGAATTTCGGGTATGAATATCAGGATGACACCCTGATTCTGTATTTTCACGGCGCACGGGAAGGGAAAAAAATCGACATCCTCAAAAAAAACAACCGGGTTTGTTTCGAGATGGATACAGGGCATCAACTCACGCGGGGAGACAGCGCCTGTCATTATGGGTTTAACTACGCCAGTATCGTCGGCATGGGGACTGTGGAATTCATTGAAAAAGCGGCTGAAAAGATCAGCGCCCTTAACCTCCTCATGAAGCATCAGACCGGGGAAGACCGGGAGTTTGCGTATGGTGAAGCCGAACTCCGGGCGGTGGTGGTATACCGGCTCCGGGTGGAGACCGTTACCGGCAAGCGGCGCTCCGTACTCGCCTGAGCGTTCATAAGGTATTCGGCGAATCCAGCATAGCCGGAAGGCGCATGGATGTCTCCAAATACCCCATGCGGCGCTTTTTCACGTTTATATCCAGCAGGACATATCCTTCCTTTTCTTGCAGCTTAAAGCCCCGTATGGAAATGGGATCCTGCTCGGAAAGCCCCGCTTCGTCGGCGATGGAACCCCGGACCACCTTTTTAACGAGATAGGATGAAGAAAAAGCGCCCCCCTTGGAAGGGGTCAGGATAAGGCCGAACAGTGGGGCGGCAAGCCGTTCCCGGGTGTCCATTTTGGCGGCGGCGGCCAGGGGCAGGTCCGGACGGGCAACGGTCATCATAACCCGCCTTACCCCGTCAGAGGTTTCCAGCGCAACCAGTTCCCCAGGCCTTCCCGGAAAAAGCACGTCCTGGAGCGTGGGGATCAGCGCCCCCTGGGAAGCTGTTACGGCTTCACCGTTGATGGACATAATGCAGATGCCTTCGGGGATTTGACGCTCCGCCGCCGGGGTAAAAGGCGCCACATAGATGATCTCCGCTCCCTGGGCGGTTTCACTGACCGTAAGGCCGAGCCAGGGACGTTCCGCCCTGCCGCCGGCTATCATGGCGGGCAAGGCTGCGGCCAGGCGCTCGGCGGGAACTGCAAAATTGATGCCTGGGTAGTTTTCAATCCCCGCGAAAACGATGCCCACAAGCCTGCCCGCCATATCCATCACAGGCCCGCCGGAATTGCCATGGTTCACTGCGGCGTCTATCTGAATCACGTCTCCTATCTGAAGGAAACGACGGCCCAAGGCGGAGACTATACCGGCGGTAACGGTCTTTTCCAGACCGCCGGGGGAACCTATCGCGTAGACTGTATCCCCTACATTAGGGATGATCCGGTCAACCACGGGAAACACGTATTCAGGCGTTATCCCCGCTTTGATCAGGGCCAGATCCAAAGCCTTGTCCCAACCCACGACCTGGGCGGGAATAGGAGCGCTCGTGGAATCCCCCAGGCGAATGGTCATGCGGGAATAGCCTTCATAAGCGGGATCCACTTCGCTGGCGATAACATGGTAGTTGGTTATCAAATATCCTGCGGCATCCACAAAGAAGGCGGAACCCAGGACCTTGTCGGGAACCCCCATACCCCGTTCTATGCGATACCCCCGGTCAACGATGACCGTAGCTACCCCTTTGATCATCTCCGAAACAGAATCCCGTCCCTCGGCATAGGTTCGCAGGGCAAGAGGCACGGAACCATTTCCGGCGGCGTCAAGGGCCGCAAGAAAAAACGCCGCAGTACGCCGCTGTTTTACTGCCACCGCCCGCTCCAGGAAAAGCAAGGCATCTTCCGCTTCCAGGGGTTTCAATTCATGGGCCCGGACCGCCCCCAGAAAAGCCGATAGATCGTTTCCGGCAACCAGCTTTTCTTTCGCCTCGGCCAGGAGAAAATCCGGTTCCATACCGGTATTTTCCACCGCGATACCCAGGCTCGACAAGGAGCGGGCAAAGGAAGCCGCCTCATCCCAGCGCTTTTCCTCAACCGCCTTTGCCTGCGCAGCCTTTAATCTGGCAGTCGCCTCTTCCTCCAGTCCGGCTATACGCCGGGCCAGCTCCGGGTCCCGGCCTTCGTTCAGGGGACTCCCCTCCCCGTAGAGGACCTGGTATGTTCCAATCTGATGAAGGGCTTTTACCGGATCTTCCCCGGCCAGCTTTTCAATATCCATCAGTCTGAATTCACTGGTAGATTGCATAGGCGCCAGCCGCTTTTCCGCCTTTTCCGGGGTAAGACAGGAACCGAATGAGACACAAATCGCCGTGGCGCAAAACAGGACCATACTGTATGTTGTACGCGATTTACGCAGCTTATTAAAAAATAAATAGGCCAACTTCATGTTGTTACAATCCCCCGCCTTCATCACCATTCTTCTATGCCCGGTCCCGGGCTAATCACCGTGTATTCCCTGTTTCCGTCTTTGTTCAAATCCCAGGAACGGATGGTCGAACCATCCGGAAGGTACTCTTCGCCACTCTCATATACGCCATCTCCATCCCAATCGCTTTCGGAGGATTCCAGTATTGGGGCATATCCCCCTCCCCCTCCGGGAGATCCCTCCTGAATACGAAAACGCCGTATCGTTTCCATCCGTCCGTCCAGATCCAGGTCTATATGCTGAACAACCGGCCGTCCCTGAACGAATTCCGTACTCGACACCACCCGTCCTTCCAGATATTCCGCCGCCCGCCGGGGAACACCCCATTCCAGGGTTATCCGTTCCACAGCACCCTGGAATTCCCGACCCGGACGTTCAAGACTGGCGGCAAAGGAAGCAAGGGAACGTCCGGTAAGCCGCGCCCTCCGGGGATCCCGCTCTGGATAAGACAGTCCCCCGCTCTCCGGAATTTCCACAATAACGAAGGGATTAAACGTAAATTCCCCGGGATTAAACTCATAGGTATACCCCGCAAAACCGGCGCGGAGTACGGCAGGATACCGCTCCCACAAGACAGCGGCCCTGACAAGGTCGCCATCCTTCACGGGAAGCCCTACCGACCCCCGGGCAAACCCCGATTCCTGATCCCCGCCATCGGGCAGGGCAACCTCGGCCCGGGCAGGAATACCGGCCTTCCAGAAGACCCGCCATTCAAAGATTCCGTCCTGATCCGCGTCATAAACGTATTCTTCAATGGTACCATTCCCGTACCGGGTCAGGGCTTCGGCATACCCGTCATGATTCGCATCTTCCTGTATAACACCGGAATAAAAGGAAAGGTTTCGCCTAAAATGCTCCCGTCCGGCGGAACTCCGCAGAAGTTTCCAAACAGCGAGGATCAGGTCCTTATCCATGTTTTTCAGACGGAACAGCTCTTCTATCGCAACGTCTTCGTCAATGACCCCCAGGTTAAGGGCCGGCGGAATGGCTTCAGGCGCGGTGCCGCCGGAACTCCGGTAGGCGGCCACAAACCGAGCGGCCTCTTCGGTATCCCTCATAAAGGGAGCGGCAAGATAGACCAAATCAGGAGCTTCGCCCAGAAGCGAAGGAAGCCGTTTCAGGACCGTCTCGACCATGTCCTGGTCCATAGCGTTGGGAACGCTCATATTTGCGGCATACCGGAACAGTATCCGCACCGGCCTGGAATCCCGGGCATACTGTTTCAAGGCCAGGGTCATTGCGGAACGGAACGAGGGAATATCCCCCAGGCCCAGAAGGGCGCGGAGGCGGAGGCAGGCGATGTCGACACCGTACCGCTCGGCGTCGGAGGCAGGAATCAGGGCAAGACTCCGCAGGGTCTCGGTAAAAGCCCCTACAGGGAGAAGGGCCTCCGCCTCAAGGAGCCGAGCCTGGACAGAGGTATACCGGTTCCAGCGGTCTGTGTCCAGGCCCCGGCGGACCGCGTCCAGAACCGCCCCTTTAGGTCGGTTTTCATGGGAACGAACCTGAGCCAATAGGTAGGAAAGATCCGATGAGACATCGGCAAAGTCCTGGGCACGTTCTAGAGCCGCTTCGGCCTCAGCCCAACATCCCCCGGACATGGCGGCTACCGCCCAGTCCACATACCGTTCAGCGACAGCGAATTCTCCACGGGCAACCACATCAGTTGCCGCCAGAGCGGACATTTCCTGAGCGGAAAGGGCGGCCAGGGCCACCAATAGCCATAATGCCAGTAAAACCCGGCGAAACACGTTAACCTCTCAAATTTCGGCGACTTTTTCCCGGGGGGGCAGATCCAGAAGCGTCCACACTTCTTCGTCGCTCAAGGTTTCCCGGACAAGAAGGGCATCCGCAAGTTTTTTTAGTTTTGCCTTATTATCGGCAAGAATAATCTCTGCGCTCTTCCGGGCGGCATCTAAAAGGCGCTTAATTTCCCGATCTATCCGCTGGGCGGTTTCCTCGGAGTAGTCCTTGTGCCGGGCTATTTCCTTGCCCAGGAAGATAGGTTCTTCTTCTTGGCCGTAGGTAACCGGCCCTAGGTTTTCGGCCATACCCCATTCGCAAACCATACGCCTGGCCAGGTCGGTGGCCTGTTCAAGGTCTTGTTTGGTTCCCGTGGTGGTTTCGTTGTAAAAAAGATTTTCCGCCACCCAGCCGCCATAACAGATGACGATACGGTCTTCGATCCACCCTTTGGTCCGGCTATAACTGTCCGCTTCTGGAAGAGAAATGGCCATGCCCAAAGCCCTGCCATGGGGAACGATAGTTACCTTGTGAAGAGGATCGGAATTCTTTAGGAAATAATGAAGCAGGGCGTGGCCGGCCTCATGAACGGCAGTCATGCGGCGCTCTTTTTCGGAGATCACCAGGGTCTTCCTGGCAACTCCCATGAGTATCTTGTCCCGGGCTTCCTCGAAGTCAGGCATCTTCACATCGGACTGGTCCTTACGGGCAGCGAAAAGGGCCGCCTCATTCACCAGATTGGCTATCTCCGCGCCGCTCATCCCCGGCGTCGCCCGAGCCAGTCGGGCCAGATCAACGTCCCCCGCCAGAGGAATCTTGGCTGCGTGAATCTTGAGGATGGCTTCCCGCTCCTTGATGTCCGGCATTGCCACCATCACTTGGCGGTCGAAACGGCCAGGCCTAAGCAAGGCCGAGTCCAACACATCCGGACGGTTCGTAGCGGCAAGGATGATTACCCCGTCTTTGGAATCAAAACCGTCCATTTCAACTAAAAGCTGGTTCAGGGTCTGTTCCCGTTCGTCGTGACCTCCACCGTAACCAGCGCCCCGGGTGCGGCCCACGGCATCCAACTCATCAATAAAGAGGATACAGGGGGCGTTCTTCCTACCTTGCTCAAAGAGGTCCCGGACACGGCTGGCCCCCACTCCCACAAACATCTCCACAAAATCAGAACCCGACATGTGGAAGTAGGCCACCCCAGCCTCTCCGGCCACCGCCCGGGCCATAAGGGTCTTCCCGGTTCCAGGCATACCCACCAGGAGTACACCCTTGGGGATACGGGCGCCCATCTTGGTAAATTTTTGGGGATTTTTGAGGAAGGCGACTACCTCCTGAAGTTCGTACTTGGCGTCTTCCTGACCGGCCACATCAGCAAAGGTTACCTTCTTCCCCTCATCCAGGTAACGTTTGGCCCGGCTCTTCCCAAACTGGAATGCCTTGTTCCCTGCGCCCTGCATATTCCTCATCATAAACCAAATGAACCCGAAACCTATGATCCAGGGGAGAAATTCTATGAGAATACGCCCCAGACTCAGTCCGGAAATCGCCCCGGATACATTGATTCCCTTTTCCCGAAGGCCCGGCAGCAAAGTCGGATCCTGATAGGGGATCAAGGTCTTGAAATGCACCGAGTCCCCGGACATCCCTTTTATAGTACCTTCAATAATATTGTTATCCAAAATTTTTACCGCCATTATCTCATTCCTGTCCAAATAATTGGTAAAAGCCGAGTAGGGAATTTCCTGAACAGAGGGGGTTTCACTTCTGAAAAAATAGGCGATAAACAACCCGACTATAGCGAGAAAAAAAACCAGGGCAAACCGGTTCGATTTACCCCCTGCCATGGGTGGACGCGACGGTACTTTATTATTCTGATCGTTGAACATTCAACCCCCAAAGTCAAATTGCGTTCAGGACCCACGCAAATGCCCGACATTTTATTCTTCCGCAGGGTCCTAATTAACTACAAAAGAAAAAAGAGCCCTCTCGCAACCCGAACTGCTTCCATGCCTGTCCGCGACAACAACCGCCCTGCCCTGTCTCGTACCTATGAACGCGGCAACGCCCAGGAGATCCTCCGCAGTAATACTACCGATATACTCCGAAAGACGGCTCCTGGCAAGAGCTTTACACCTTACGCCGTCTATCATATCATCCGGCTGGGAAGGCCGCAAAACCAACGGCAACCCTGCCTGAAAACTTCCCCCCGTCCCGACATGGGACTTTCCCTCTGCCAACAAACACCGCAGACTCAGGGGATACGCTTTTAGCTTATAGATTCCCGGCTCTTTAAGCAACACTGAAAAGCCCTTTTCAGAAAAGCCTTTTTCACCCAGACCTGACTTCTGGGGAGAAGCGATTATCCAATCCCCCGCAGCCTCAAGGCGCAAGCCCCCCAATTCCACAGCCCGGCATCCACCCCGGATAAAACACCTGACGCTTTTCCGCCGGGGCTGACCGCCGCCGAGCCTATTCGCCGCCAGGAAAACACCTTCTTCCCTGAGTATTTTCGGCAAAGAAAAGAAGACTTGCCGAGTAACGCGGTAGGCCGTCCGGCTCTCCGGGTCGGACACAACTTCCCAAGGAATACACCGTTCCGCCTCCGAAGAGAGAAATTCCGCCGTAAACCGCTGGGTCTCCCCCAAGCTAACCAGGGAGGACCGCCAGCCGGGGAAAAGTTCGTCTAGAAAGGGAACAAGCCGGTTCCGGATCCGATTCCTCAGGAAGGCGGAGTCCGCGTTGGTGGAGTCGGTTCTGAAAGGAATACCCCGCTCCTCCAGATACGCCAGCACCTGGAACCGGTTCAATTTCAGGATGGGCCTTAAAATTCGACCCCGGGAACGAGGCATGGCCGCCAGCCCCGCTGGTCCCGCGCCCCTCAGGAAGTGCATCAACAACGTCTCCAGGAGGTCGTCTCTGGTATGAGCCACCAGTACCCGCACCGCGCCTATACGGGAGGCTTCCCGGTTCCAGGCGGCATGGCGGAAAACCCGGGCAGCAGCCTCTATCCCTATGCGCCGGGACCGGGCCGCTTCCGCGATGAGCCCCGGCGGGATGTGAACCACCCGGCAGAGAACCCCCAACTTTTTACAGAGTTCCCGCACCGCCACCGCATCTCCCCGGCTTTCTTCATCTGGGCGTATACCATGTTCCACATGGAAGCACCGCAGGGCAAAACCTTTTTCCCGCCCCACTCGTGTCAAAGCCGCAAGCATGGCCGTAGAATCGGCCCCCCCGGAAACCGCCGCCAGGAACCGCGTTCCCCCCGGCCATTCCTCCAGGGCGTCCCTCGTTGCGGTTTCAAAAACCGTTACAATCTTAGAAACCGTAGAACCGACACGATCAAATTCATAAAAGGAATGGGGAAGTAGAACATTGAAAGATTAACTCTTAGCCGTTTCTTTGGAGGTGGCGGCGCCTTCCTGGGCCGCACCTTCTTCGGCGGGAGCGCTTTCCTCTTTAGCGAATTTCACCAGGGCTACTACCTGGTCGCCTGCGGAAATCAGTTTGACCCCTCCGGCCAGAGCTACATCCCGAACACGGATGGATTGATTGACGCCCAGGCCGGAAATATCCACGACAATGCGCTCCGGAAGGTTCCCTGGCAAACATTCCACTTCGATATCATGGAGGGGGGTCTCCAGAATACCGCCCTCACGGACGCCTATGGGGTTCCCTTCTATCTGAATTGACACACGGGCGCGAAGCATAGTACCGCTTTCGACCTTATAAAAATCAACATGAAAAATCTGACCGCTCAGGATATTCCGCTGAGTCGCCTTGACAAAGGCATCATGCTCCTCTCCCTCCACATTCACTTTTACAATAGTACTTTCAGAAATTCCCTTTACACCATTGGTAAATTCTAAGTCGTCAAGGTCTATGGTCAACGCCGCCCCTGAATGGCCGTAAATAACCGCCGGGATACGACCGGCCCGCCTGATCCTGCGGGCATCCCCCGATCCCGTATTAGCCCGTTTACGGGCCGTGAAAACAACCTGACTCATATACAACTCCTGTAATCGGGCAGTGAAAAAAGTTAAAATGCCCCACATTTTATTTTCAGCGCGGTTCCTACCTACCCTTCACCAGGTGATAGTCCCTGCTTACCCTAGCAAAAACACACCCACGCTTAATCTGGGACGACAGGGTTCGAACCTGTGAATGCCGGAGCCAAAACCCGGTGGCTTACCACTTGCCTACGTCCCAATAATCACCATTCAACAGTCGGATCGTCCGGGCTATTGCCAAAATCGTACCGGTCCAGAATCCGTTTTTGTAATTCAGCGCGGAATTCAGGGTGAATAGGATGAGCGACATCCTTGTATTCTCCAGCCCTGGTCTTCCGGCTCGGCATGGCTATAAACACGCCACTTTTCCCTTCAATAATTTTTACATTATGAACCACAAAGCAGTCATCAAACGTTACAGTTACATACGCTTTTAATTTCCCCTCACCGGCCACTTTACGGACCCGAACATCGGTTATTTCCATGACGCGCTCCTTTTATTTTCGGTCCACCTAAACTAATTATCCCTATTGTAATACTGCCTTTACCGAACGCGCAAGAGGAATCGTCAATTCTACAAACCTGTACCGCGTTAAAAATGACCGCACCGCCTGCTCCGCAGATCCTTTCCGGGAAAATATCCCAAAACACGTAGATCCCGCTCCGGATAACCCCGAGAAATCTGCTCCCAGAACCTGCAAACTCACCAAAATATCCCGGTAAGTCCTGCCGGGTGGAGTCGCCTCTCCCCCCGCACCGGGAATCAAAAACACCGGAAGAAAATCGTTCCCGTAAGACCAGAAAGCGGGATGCTTCTCCAGAACCGCAACAAGGGCCCTGCCCTCCGCCGTTCGTCCGCTAAGAGACGCTACCCTCCCGGTACGACGCGCTTCATCCAGAAGCGCGTAGGCTTCAGCAGTATCGCTGGGAAATCCCGGGTTTACCAAGACTACCCAAAAGGGCGCAAGCCCGTTGGTTTTAATGGGCCGCACAACCTCTCCCCTGCCAGAAACCAGCGCGGCCCTTCCTCCACTCAGGAAAAAAGGAACATCGCTTCCCAAGTCCGCAGCTATCTCCAACAGGACATCCCGGGAAAGAGCCGTTCCCGCCAGGACATCCAGTGCGATAAGGGCAGAAGCCGCATCGGAAGAACCACCTCCCATACCCCCGCCCAACGGGATGCGTTTCTTCAGCCTGACCCGGAGCGGTTTATCAAAACCCGTCCGTTCCCGGAAAAGAGACACCGCCCGGGTGATAATGTTCCGGTCAGATGCCAACACCTCCGCCCATGAAGAATCTATCCCGTCAACAAGCCGTATAGAACAGACAGCTTCTTCGCAACCCGATTCCCTCAGATCAAACCAAAGGGTGTCCCCAAATTCAAGGCACAGGAAAAGGCTTTCCACAGCATGATACCCGTCAATACGCCGACCTTCTACCCGAAGATGCAGGTTGATTTTACCAGGAGCCTGTATTACACAACAGGAATTCAAAGTATCACCCATCGGGTTCATCTCCCCAGACGAAAAGGATAAAAGCGGACCAGTTTTCATGGAGAAAACGACTGAAGATATACCGCAGCGCACTAAAGAAATTGTCCTGGCGGCCAGACCGGTTCCGGGCCCCCCGGTACTGCTCTTCCCCCAAAAACAAAAGCGTGTGAAACAGAAACGCCACCAGGTTCAACAGGAAAAAGTTCTCACTCCCATGCTCCTCCCCATGCCCAAAGTTATGCTCAAGGTTGTATCCGTGGTTCTTCAGCACATTATTATGCTCGTTCTCGATCTTCCACCGCGCCCTCCCGCAGCCAGCTA